>DASUNL010000520.1:0-7875 GCA_036277175.1 Pyrinomonadaceae bacterium
TCGAGGTAGTCGCGTCCGAGGAGTCGCAGCAGGACGCGCGGCCGCGTCTCGCCGCAGGCCTCTTTGTGGAGCGCGCGGCAGAGGGCGGCGAGCGGCTCGGGCGCGAACTGCTTGCCGCAGTTGCGCCGGAAGTCTTCGACCACGTCCTCGAACGTGCGCCGTCGCTTGTAGGGGCGGTCGGTCGTCATCGCGTCGAACGAGTCGGCGACCGCGACAATCTTGGCGCAGAGCGGAATCTCTTCGCCGCGCAGGCCCTCCGGGTAGCCGCGCCCGTCGATGCGCTCGTGGTGGTAGCGCGCCGTCAGAGGGATGTCGGCGTAGGGGTGGCTGATGGGCGCGAGGATTTCGTAGCCCGACATCGGGTGGCGATTCAGCTCCGAAGACTTCTTGGCGTCGATGCGGTACGGCGCGTTGATGATGTCGCGGTCGACGACGAGCTTGCCGATGTCGTGCAGGTAGCCGGCGACGGCCATCCCCTCGACCTGCTCGAACGTCCAGCTCATCTCGCGCGCGATAATCTCGCTGTACTTGCCGACGCGCTCCGAGTGCCCTTGGGTGTACTTGTCCTTGCAGTCAATCGCGGCGGCGAACGCGCGCACCGTGTCGCGATAGATGGAACGCATCTCGTCGTAGACGCGCAGGTTCTCGTTCGCGCGCCGCTCGACCTCGCGGAGCAGACGGTAGTTGTGAAGGCCGACGCCGACGTGGCGTCCGAGCGCGCGCAGTAGCTCCCCTTCCTCGGCCGTGTACGCGCCGCCCGCCGCCTTCTCGCCCAGAAGAATCGCGCCTACCAAGTCGCCGCGCACGGCGAGCGGGACGATGACCTCGAAACCCATCTCGACGAGCGCGGCCGACGTGCGCAGGTCGAGCCGCGCCTCCTCGAACCCCTGACGCTCGTTTCTCGCAATCGCGCCCGGCCTCCCCTCGCATCTGCGCAGAGACTCTTCCTCGCCGGGGGCGATGGCGAGTCCGGCCGCCACGGGCCTTGTCAGCCCGCGCGACGCCGCGAGCACGAACACGTTCAGCTCGCGGTCGTACTCGGCGACCGCGCCGCGTCGGATGCCTATCGTGCCGAGCACGACGTGGAGCGCGGAGCTGACCATCTCGTCGAACTCGCCCGCGTCGGCTATCTCTTCGCCGAGGTCGGCGAGCGCGGTGAAAGCGTGCAGGATTTTGAGCATGCCGTCGGCCATAAGCGTCTCTTACCTGTTCAGTGTCCTTGATTGGTGGCGGCGGAGGAAGAGCTTTTGACGGCGTCGAGCGCGGCCTCCTCGGTCTCGGCGAGGCCGGCGTGCTTCGTCAGCCCGAGCATGTCGAAGAGCTGGCGGTTGTGCTGGTTGACGTTCGAGAAGACGACGTGCGCGCCCGCCGTCTCGGCGGCGTCGATGACGTCGAGCAGGATGGAGACGCCGATGCTGTTGACGAGTTCGGTGTCGCGGAAGTTGATGACGAGCGCGCGGCAGCCCTCTTCGAGCCGGAGCCGACACTCGCGCTCAAGGCGGCGCGCGTCGAGCTTGTTGACGTAGCCCCCGGCGTAGACGACGGCCGGGCGGGTTTCGCCCCCCTCCGCGTGCGTCCGGCCGGTAGGCGGAGGCGTGTCTGCCATCTGTAGTTGTTTCCCTTCTACTTGCGCAGGTACTTCGTCATGCGCAGGCGTGTGCCGTCGTCGACGCGCTCGAACTCGACCTCGTCCATCAGCGTGCGGATGAGTTTCAGCCCCCACCCGCGGCGGCCTGCTTCGGGGGTGTCGTGACCGTTATTCTGCTCGTGTGTCTGTGACGCGGCCAAATTCGCTGTCGGGAGAGAGATGCCCCTGCTCGATACGGTGACGACTAATTTATCACTTTCGAGCCGGAATCGCTGATAAATTTTTCGGTCGGGGCTGAGACTGTGCTCGGCGGCGTTGATGCACGCCTCGACGAGCGCCGTTTTTATCTGGTTGATGGCCTCGGGCTGGAAGTCTAGACGGCGCGCAATCTGCTCGACCGTGCTCGCGGCGATAAGCTCCGAGTCCTCGCCCATCGGGATGACCATCTCGAACTCGTCGGGCGCGCCCTCGTCCTGTTTCGCCTTCACGTCGGCGCTCAGACGCGCGCCGAGCAGCTCCAACTGCGCGCGGCTCGAACCGAACGCCTCGCGCTCGTTCAGAAGCTCGTTGGCCTCGGCCGAAAAACCTTCGGGCGCGACGAGCCAGAGACGCACGCGGCGGAAGCCGCAGGCGTGCGCGACCTGCGCGAGTCGCTCGCACCAGACCTCCGCGAGCGCGCGTCCCGCTTCGAGCTTCGACTCTATCTCGGCGGCGAGCCAGACGACCTCGCTCGCGTCCGTGTAGGGCGCGGCGTCGAAGCCGTGCGCGACGGCACAACGCTCCTCGTCGGCGACGAGAAGAATCGGCGGGTGAAACGCCGCGCAGCTCGCCGAGTGGACGACCTGCGGCAGGCGCACGAGGTCGGTCTCGGCGTCGAGTCCGGCGGCGACTTCTTCGGGCGTGACGCCGCGATACATTCTGTTGAAGCGGTCGTTGTGAAGAAGGCTCGCGGGCACGCGCTGCTGGTCGAACTTCGTGAGCAGCTCGCGCAACCCCGACGACGCCTCGCGCCGGTAGTGCCGAGCCATCGTCTGCGGGGCGCGCTTCATGCCGTCGACCAAGGCGTCGGCGACGACGAGCGCGCGCGGCTCGGCGGCGACTTGCAGGCGGTAGCCCGCGCGCAGGTAGTCGCGCCAAGGCGTGCCGCCGCCCGCCTGCACGAAAGTTCCGTTAAAGCTCACCAGCTCGTGCGCGTGCAAGCCTTCGAGGACGGTGAGCAGAGCCTCGCCGTCGAGCCCGAGGCGCTTGCTCCACGCCTCGACGGGCGAGCGACCGCCGACGTTCTCCGCCGACTCGTGCAAGACGCGCAGGAGCGCGCGTCGAAGTTCGAGCGGCGGCGCAATCTCTTCGAGGATTGCCGTCAGACGCCGCCCCACTCGCCCGCCGAGTAGCTCGTCGACGTAGACCTTTTGAAACTCTCCGAAGCTCGTCAAGCTCCTTCCCTTATCCTTCGCCGCGCGCACGACGGCCGTGATGAAGTAAGGGCTTCCTTCGAGCTGCTGCACGAGCAGGTCGCGCGTCTCGGCCGAGAGCGCGACGCCGCGCTCCCACGCGGCGTTTTCGGCGAGACGGCGCGCATCGTCGGGCGCGAGATTTTCGATGCGGAGCGGGGCGAACTCGTGCGCGCGGTCGTCGAGTCCGGGGAAGAAGTCGGAGAGGCGTCGGCGAAGGCCCGCGAAGACGAACGGCACTTCCGACTGCGCCGCAATCTGCGCAATCTCCTGATTGAGGTCGAGGTCGCCGGCGAGATATTCGGCCGAGTGAACGTCGTCGAGGAGCACGACGGAGCGCGAGCCGCGCGCGGCCGCCTGCTGCGGCGCGCTCAAACAGAGTCGGACGACGGCGCGCTCGTCGCCCTCGTCGCGCGCGCGCTCGTAAGAGGCGATGATGCGCTCGACCCATTCGTAATCTGAGGGCGTGACGAGGTCGAGCAAATCGCGCAGCGCGGGCGGCGCGAGCAGAAGCTCGGGGTTGTCGCGTCGGTGCGCGACGAGTTGGACGAGGAAGGAGTTGAGGAAGCGACGAGCGGCGCGCGCGCCCGTGCGGTCGGAGCGCGCGACGGCGAAGTAGACGGGCGACGCGCCGCCGCGCTCGTTGAAGAGCCGGTCGTATGCCTGCCGGAGGAGTTCCGACGCGCCGGAGAAAGGCGCGGCCAGCACCGCTAGCCCGCGCGGCCCAGAGGCGTGCGGGGCGAGCGCGGCAATCTGCGCGAGCGCGTCGTCGCGCCCGACGAAGTGCTCGGCGGCGACGCGACCCATCACGCGCCGCTCGCGCGAGCCTTTATTTTGCCTCCGGGTTGGCATCCTGAAACTTGTCTGGGTCGAACGCATCGACGCAATTCTTGCCCCGGCTCTTCGCCTGATAGAGCGCCTGATCGGCCGCGTAGATGATGCTCGCGGGCGTGTCCAATCCCGGCGCGAAGGCGCTGATGCCGATGCTCACGGTCACTCCTCCGTGCGGCTGCTGCTTGCCGTGCGGGAACTGCGTCTGAAGGACGCGGCGGCGGATGCGCTCGGCGATGACGTGCGCCTCCGAGAGACTCGTCTGCGGCAGAAGGATGCTGAACTCCTCGCCGCCGTAGCGCGACGCCACGTCGGCCGACCGAAGCGCAGACTTCAAACACTGCGCCGTCATCTCAAGCGCGAGGTCGCCGGCCTGATGTCCGTTCACGTCGTTGTAGTGCTTGAAGTCGTCGATGTCCACCATCATGAAACTCATCTGGAAGCGGTGGCGTTTCGAGCGTTCGAGTTCTTCGGACAGTCGCTCTTCGAGGTAACGACGATTCAGGAGTCCGGTCAGCGGGTCTGTTATCGAGAGCAACTGAAACTGCGTCGCCTTCTGATGCCACTCGGCGCGGTCGAGCGCGAGCGCCATCTGCGGCGCGATCATCTCAAGGAGGCTCAAGTCCATCTCGTCGTAAGGCCCGCCGCCCGCCTTGTCCGTGACGTTGATGACGCCGACCTTGCGTCCGCTGATGGTGATGGGGTAGCTGATGAAGGAGTTCGTCTTGTAGCTGCGCTCGGCGTGCGTCGGTTTCCCTGCGGCGGCGAGGTCGCTGACGACGAGCGGGCGACCCTCGCTCAAGACTTTGCCCGCGACCCACTCGCCAAGCGGGACGCGGGCGTCGCGCGCGTCTTCGGCGCGCGGGCCGAGCGCGGCCTTGACGGTCAACTCGCCCGCGTCCTCGTCGAAGAGCAGGAGCGACCCGCGCTCGGCGCGCAGAAGCTCGGCCGAGTGGCGGAGAATCATCGTGTAAGCCTCTTCGGGCCGCACGGAGTTGATGCGCTCGGTGAAGGCTTGCAGGTGCGTCGCGGCGCGCATCCGCCGCTCAAGCTCCTCGCGCAGGCGCAGGACTTCGAGCGGCATCGCCATCTCGCGGCAGAAGTTCGACACGGCCTCGCGCTGCCTCTCGCTCAAGCCCCGGTCGCCGACGATGAGCGCGCCCTTTATCTCGCCGCCGATCATCAAGGGGAACAGCTCGACCGAGTCCTCGTGCTTCGTCGCCGTGCGCCCGCCCGCCGGGACGGCGATTGACTCGCCCTGCGTCACGCTCTGGAGCAGCTTAATCTCCTTCGCCTTCAGGGAGACGCGCGGCGGCTGCGACTTGAAGCGTCCCGTAGTGCAGGTCGGCGCGAACTTCTCCTCGGAGCGAAACATCAGCGCGACCGACTCAATTTCGTAAGCTCTGGTCAACTCCTCGACGGCCGCGCGGCACGCATCCGAGAGTGACGCGGCGGGCGGGAAGCTACGCCCCGGCGCGATGGGCTCGGCGAAAACTTTTCGGCTGTCGCTAGCCTCGGCCGCCGCCTCTTCCCTCTTCGCTTCCTTTCGCCCCTTCGCCGTCGCGGCCCTCGCCTCCGCGCCCGCGTCCGCCTTCGCCTCCGCGCTTGCGCCCGCCTCCCCCTTCGCGTCCGCTTCGGCGCGCGCACGGCTTTCGAGGGTCACGTCCGCGTCGCCCGTAAAGTCAGACGCCGCCTCGCCGACGCGCGAGGCGAGTTCGTCGAGGTCTTTCGGGAGCGCGAAGATGACGTTGCGGAACAGCTCGGGCGAGAGCAGTTCGCTCAGGTCGCCTGTGCGGAGACGCTCGGCGAGCGCGCGGTAGTCGGACGAGCGGACGAAGGCGCGTCCGCCGATGACGGCGAGTTGTTGGCCTTCGCGCCTGAGCGCGACGGGCGCGGCGACGCAGTGGAGGCCGGCGTGGCAGCGGTAGTGAGTGGCCTCCCCGGCTTCGAGGGCGCGGCGGTGCGCCTCGCCGCAGAAGGGGTCGCAGAGACGCGCGAGGTTGGGCGACGACTGGAAGGCGCGGCAGATGGAGTTGTTGTTCGAGACGTGGAGGGAGGGGGGCTGTCGGCCCTCGACGAGCAAGAGCGAGAGACCCGTCGCGGCGGCCAGAGACTCCTGCACCGCCGCCCAACCGGGAGGCGGGGCGGTGCTTTCTGCCGATGGATTTTCGGCACGCTCTGGGGCGTGAGCAGCGTTATCCATTGCCCGAGGTGTCGCCTTGTGTGTCTGAACCGAAGGGCGGCTGAAGGGAGGTCTACGTGGCGGAGACCGGGGCGCGCGCCGCACACGCGCCTTTCAGTTCAGCGAAAGGACGTGAAAGCGTCGGGGCTTGGCCCGTCCTGCAACCGCAGCAGTATAAGTGTCCGCACGCAAAGTGACAAGGGCGCTCAACGGAGCGACTTCGACCCCTCGTCCGGGCGGGCGCGCCCCCCCGGACGGCGCCCGTGACATCATACAAAAGTCTTAATAGAGGCCCTTTTTCACTGCGCGATGATGCGTCCGGGGTTTTTAAGTCCGGGGGCGTCGCCGGGGGCAACCTTGTCGATGTCGGGCTGGTCGGGGCTGATGCGGATGCAGGCCGCGAAGTGGTCGGGCTTGATTTCGGCGAGCGGCGGCACGACGTCTTTGCACGCCTGTATGGCGTAGGGGCAGCGCGTGTGGAAGCGGCAGCCGGAGGGAGGGTTAATCGGCGAGGGCACGTCGCCTTGGAGGACGACGCGCTGGCGCGTCGCCTCGATTTCGGGGTCGGGGACGGGAACGGCCGAAATCAGCGCCTTCGTGTAAGGCATTAGAGGCTCGTCGTAGATGACGCGGGCGTCGGCGATTTCGACGAGCTTGCCGAGATACATCACGGCCACGCGGTCGGAGACGTGGCGGATGGCGCGCAGGTCGTGCGAGATGAAGAGGTATGTGAGATTGCGCTCGCGCTGGAGACGCTCCATCAGGTTCATGATCTGCGCCTGAATGGAGACGTCGAGCGCGGAGATGGGTTCGTCGGCGACGATGAAGCTGGGGTCGACGGCGAGCGCGCGGGCGATGCCGATGCGCTGCCGCTGCCCGCCCGAAAACTCGTGCGGGTAGCGTTTGATGAAGCGGGGACTCAAACCGACGGTCTCCATCAACTCGCGCACGCGCGCGTCGCGCTCGCGGCGGCCCGCCGCCAGATTGAAGGTCTCGATAGGCTCGCCGACGATTTGTCCGACCGTCATGCGCGGGTTCAAGCTCGCGTAAGGGTCTTGGAAAATCATCTGGAGGTGTCGGCGGTGGCGTCGCAGCTCGCGCTGCGAAAGGTGCGCGAGGTCTTTGCCGTTGAAGAGCACCTCGCCGCTGGTCGGCTCGGTCAGTCGAAGAAGCGCGCGACCCAAGGTTGACTTGCCGCAGCCCGACTCGCCGACGAGTCCGAGTGTTTCGCCCGGCAGGATATCAATCGTTACGCCGTCGACGGCCTTGACGACGCGGCGGACGGGCGAGCCGCCGACGATTTTATCCCAAGCCGTCCCGCCGCCGAGGTCGAAGTGGACTTTGAGGTTGCGGATGGCGATGAGAGGCTCGCCGCCCGACATCACCGGTGGCGGCGTCTGATTCAACGCGGTGCGCGCGCCTGATGCTGCGATGTCGCTCATCAGTTTCCCTCCCGTCGAGAGTCTTCAGGTTCTTCGCGCATCGGCGCGGGCGCTTCCTCTTGCGGCGGCGCGGCCTCGATGTGTTTCGCGCCGACGGCCGCGCGCCCGCCGCGCTCGCGTATCGAGTCGGCGTAGACCTGTTCGGCGAAGTGGCAGAGCGAGAAGTGTTCGGCGTTGAGTTGGACGAAGGGCGGGAACTCCTGCCGGCAAATCTCCTCGGCGCGGTCGCAGCGCGGTTGGAAGGGGCAGCCGGGCGGCAGGTGCGCGACGTCGGGCGGGAGGCCCGGAATCTGGTAGAGAGCGCGCCCCTCTTCGTGCGCCGGGTCGGGGACGGAGCGCAGCAAGCCCTTCGTGTAGGGGTTGCCGGGCGTCGCGAACAAC
>DASUNL010000521.1:0-6730 GCA_036277175.1 Pyrinomonadaceae bacterium
GCGCAAACCGCGCGTCGTCCCGACGGCGACGATGCGCGAGCCTTCAATCGCGACCGCTTGGGCCACTGTGCCGCGCTCGTCGGCGGTGAAGATTTTGCCGTTGACGAGAAGCAGGCTGACGGTGCGTCGTCTTTGCGCGTCGGCGGCGGATGGCGCGAGCGCGGGCAGGAGGCAGAAGGCGAGTGCGAGCGAAAGAGTCGTCGTGCGTAAGCGCATGTCGGTTGTGCTTCGGTTTGGGATAGGGGAACGCGCCCCTTTATATCACCAAACGGGCGTCGCGGGCAGTGCTAATCTCGCCGCACGCGCGATGCTAGTGGTCGCCCATCACGTCCATACTCGCTTCGCGGTCGAAGTTCGAGAGGAGCGGCGGGCCGTGGTGCGGCGTCAGACGTATCGCGGCCGGGTACTTGCGCCCGCCGCGACTCGTCGAGAGGACGCTCGTGACCTTCTGCCCCGCGTCGGTGTCGACCAACTCGACGGCGACGCGCAGCACGCGGTCTGCGGGCAGGTCGGAGGCCGGCGCGCCGTGGCCCATCATCTCCTTGATGCGCGCCTCGATTTCGTCGATGCCGAGCGCCTTCGTCGCGTAGAGCGCCTCGACGATGTAGCCGCCCGGCGCGGGCGCGGTCTTCATCTCAAGCGGCTTGACTATCTGCCCCGACTTGGTGACGAGGGCGAGCGCGTCGCCGGGGCCGACGGAGTCGTCCGACACCTCGGCGCGCACGTACAGCTCGCCGCCCGCGTAGACCGCGCCGAGACGCGCCGACGCATCGGCCGCGCCGCGCCAAGAGGCCGCGCCCTCGACGACCTGCTCCTTGGCTTCGAGTTTGACGGTCGTGCCCGGCCACTCGTCCGGGGCGATGCGCCCGTCGAGCGCGGGCGCGCGCTCCACTCGTCCGGCGCGCAGCTCGTAGAAGACGCGCCGGTAGTTCCCTCGCGGACGCCCCGACGCGCTCTCGATGACGAGGCCCGTCGAGAGGTTCGCGTCGCGCGACTCCTCGAAGTCAGGCTCGAACGAATCCATGTGACGCTCGGTCGCGCCGATGTGAACCCAGCGCCCGCCGTCGTAGCGGAAGCGGTCGACGAAAGACCATCGGTCGCGCGAGCCGCCGTAGTGGTCGACGACGAGCGCGCCGCGCTCAATCCTCATGTCCGCGAACGGGTCGCCGAAGACCCCGCCGCAGCCGCGACACATGACGGCCTCCTGACTGACGGCCGAGCGCCGAAGCTTTCCGTTCGCCTCGCGCAGAGCGATGACGAGCAGGCGCGGCTCCTGCCAGATGTCGCCGGGGTCTGACTGCTCAGCGTCGTGCGCGAGGGCGAGCGCGAGGTCTGCGCGGCCGTCGGCGTTTAAGTCGCCCTCGGCCGAGCCGAGCAGACGCCAGCCCGAGGGCACGAAGCCTTGGGCCGCGTCGGCCGCCTCCGCAATCGCGGGCATCTGAAACGCGGGCGTCTCGTCCTGCGCCGCGACGGCGGCAACAGCGGCGACGGCGGTCAAAACGGCGGCGGTCAAACAGGCGTTTAAGGCTCTGGCAAGTTTCATGTTGGTGCGTGTCCTCGCGTGCCGCGACGGCGTGCGGCGTGGAGTTGGATGTTGCGCCGGTCGAGAACGGCGGAACAATTCTAGCGCACAGTTCGTTGACTGTAACTCCGAGGCCGTCGAACACTCTTCCCTTCGGCCGTCGGGGACGACGAGACGCGCGGCGCAAACGATTCGGCAAACCTTTTTCTTGCCAAACCGTAGGCGCGGGCGTATGCTGTCGTCACTGTGAGGTCTACGATGATGATTCTCCTCCTCTTTAGAGCCTAGCTGGCCCTCGCCACCCGCGCCGTCCCTCTCTTTCCAACAACGGAAAGCCGATACCGGTTTACCAACCAAAGTGGTGTCTTGTCATGTCTACTCTCGGAGTCGAAGTCCGCAATCTATACAAGTCTTTCCGCAAGCGCGAGGGCTTTTTTAAGTCGCGCCAGAAGGAGACGCACGCGCTCAAGGACGTCTCTTTCGAGGTCGCTTTGGGCGAGACCTACGGCCTGCTCGGGCCGAACGGGTCGGGCAAGTCCACTCTGATTCGCGTCTTGGCGACCTTACTTGTGCCCGACGCGGGCGAGGTGCGCCTGCTCGGCCACCGTCTGCCCGGCGAGGAGCGCGAGGTGCGCCAGAAAATCGGGCGCGTGAGCGTCGACGCCGCGTTCTACAAGAAGCTCTCGGCGCGCGAGAACTTGCTCTACTCGGCCTTCCTCTACGGGATGGAGCGGCGCGAGGCGGAGCGGCGCGCGATGGAGATTTTGGAAGCCCTCGGTCTTGAGCAGGAGAAGTTCACAGACCCGCTCGAAGAGATGAGTCGCGGCATGCAGCAGAAGGTCGCCATCACGCGCGCGCTTCTGGTCAACCCGCCGCTCCTGCTCTTGGACGAGCCGACGACGGGCCTCGACCCGAAGAGCCGCCGCGACGTGCAGACGTTTCTCGAAAACCTGCGGCGCGAAGAGGGGACGACGATTCTCTTGACCTCGCACGACATGGCCGAGACCGAGCGCCTGTGCGCGCGCATCGGCTTTATCGCCAAGGGCAGTCTCATCGCCGAGGGCACGGCCGAGGAGTTGAAGACGAAGTCGGGCACGAACTCGCTCGACGACGCTTTCATCGCCTTGGCCGGCGAGAAGCTCGAAGAGGGCGAGGCGGAGTCGGGCAAGTCCGAGGGTAAGTCTTCGACGAACGGCGACGCGAAGGCCGCCGCGAAGACCGCCGCCGAAGTCGCGCGCGAAGGCGATGCGCGCGAGCGCGCGGCGGCGGCGAAGGCCGGAGGCGACGAGGGCAAAACCGCGCCGTCGGTGTTCGACGGCGAGGAAGTTTTGCAGGAGAACAGGTGATGGAAAGGGTTCTGAGACAAACGTGGGCGTTCTTCTTCCGCGACTACACGCTGACGCGGCGCTACATGTCGTGGGTCATCGTCTTCACCTTCTACGCGATTGTGAACTCGGCGACCATCGCGCTCATCGGCGTCGCGGCGGGCGACCGGCGTCTGACCTTGACGCTTCTGGTCGGCGTGCTGCTCTGGAACTTCCTCTCGGTGCTCTTTAGCGAGATTGCCAACTCGATAACGTACGAGCGTTGGGAGGGGACTCTGGAGTACACCTTCATGGCCCCGGTCTCGCGGCTCACGCACCTCGCGGGGGTCAGTCTGTTTACGACCGCCTACAGCGTCGTGCGCACCGTCATCATCGTCGCGGGGCTGATGCTCTTCATCGACCTCGACCTCTCGCGCGCCAACGTCGCGGGGCTGTTAGTCGTCCTCGTCACGAGCAGCGTCGCCTTCATCGGGCTCGGCTTGATGGCGGCGGTGCTGCCGGTCTTTAGCCCCGAGCGCGGGGCCGAGGCGACGAACATCTTCCAAGGCATCCTGCTCCTCGTCTCGGGTGTCTATTACCCGGTCGAGGTCTTGCCCGGCTGGCTGCAACCGCTCGCGGCCATCTCGCCCGCGACCTACGCGCTGTCGGCGTGCCGCAAGCTCATCGGCATCGGCGACGCGGCCGTCGTGCCGGGCGCGAGCTTCGAGCAGATGGAGGGCGCACCGCTCTCGGCCGTCGTGCCGGAACTCGTCGTGCTCGCGCTGATGGGTTTGGTGATGGTTCCGCTCGGCCTCTACGTCTTCGGCCGCGTCGAGGCGTGGGCCAAGCGGACAGGCAAACTGAAACGGACGGGCTGAAGACAGTTTTCAGTTTTCAGTTTTCCGAAAGCACAAAGAGGCCGGGCGGCTTTTAAGTTGCCGCCCGGCCTCTTTTCCTTTACTCAAGACCGAAAAAGGACTTCTTCGTCTTTACCGAAACTGAAAACTGAAAACCGAAAACTGAAAACCGTCCTCAGTTGAGTTTCGGGAAGACCATCAGGTGCGGGATGAAGTCGTCGACGAGCTTCCATGCGCCCTGCACGTCCGCCGCCTCGAAGCGCACCTCCGCGCCCTTGCCGACCGTGGCGAACTGCTCCTGACGCGCCGCGCGCACTTGGCCGACGACCTCTTCGACCGTGAGCGCGGGGAAGCTCGCGCCCTCGCGGTCGAGCGAGTCGAGGTAGTGGCTGCGCGCGAACTTCTTGAGCTTGCCGCGACACAGCTCCGTCGAGCCGAAGACGTCGCCGCCCGCGAACCCGCCGCGCACGAAAGCCAGATAGCCGACCTGCCCCTCGCGGTGCTGAATCTCGACGTCCATCCTTCGCTCGGCCTCGCCGCCGATGCTCGCGTCGTACATGTCACTCATCGCGGCGCTCGGACTCGTCGCGCGCATGCGCGACATCTTCGCGTCGATGTCGCCCCAGATTTCCCCTTGGTCGGAGCGGTGGACGCCCGACGTGCGTAGGTTCTGTGTCACGCTGCGGTGCTTGCGCGCGCGCAGAGAGGCGTAAGAGAGGTTCGCGCTCGTCGAGAAGCTGCGCGAGTTGTAGCCCCAGCGTCGCGCCTCGACGCACGAGACGGGAATCTCGACGGTCGAGCGCGCCGGGATGATGATCGTCGTGTTGACGATGCGGTTCTGCTTCGCGCCGACCAACTCCTCGCCGTCTAAGACGATGACGTCCACGTCGCCCAAATTCTTGACGAGCAGAGTCGGCACGCTCCCCTGCTCGGAGACTTCGGTCACTTCCACGACTTTTCGACGGAGCGCCTCTTCGAGGTCGAGGTAAGGCAACGCCTTGTCCTCCCGGATGAAGACGGGCGTGATGCGCAGGCCGTCGAACTCCTGCGCTTCGCCCACATAAAGATTAGAAACGAACTCGTCTAGTACTTTCATCTGCATCTCCCTACGGGGGCGCGGCCTCACGGACGCCCGACGCGCCTGAGCGCCAGCCCGTGACGTGGCTGCCGAAGATGCGACGGGTCGCGCTGAAGGGCGCTTCCCCGAATCAAGTTGTCTGCTGGTAGGGATTAGGCGCTGTCTCTTTGGAGAGTCGAAGGGGCGCGCGTCCAAGCCTGACCAAACCGCGCGAGGGTCTGCTGTCTTGTTTGGAGTATAGCAGGCGGGCGGGCGGTTGTCCGAACGGGCGCGGCGCGCGGATAAAAGAAGGCGTCGCGCGACTGCGAGAGTCGCGCGACGCCTTCGAGCTTCCGTCTCTAACGTGCGGCGCGCGTTAGAAGAAGAGCGAGTAGAGCAGGCGGTTGGGCGAGCCCGTGCCGATGCCCGTCAGCACGTTGGTCGTCGCGTTGTTGACGATGGCGTTGCGGACGGTGGCGTTGGACGCGCCGGGGTTGGCTTGGAGGTAGAGGGCGGCGACGCCCGCGACGTGCGGCGAAGCCATCGAAGTTCCCGAGAGCGTGGCCGCCGCCGTGTTCGAGGTGTACCACGCCGAGAGGATGGACGACCCCGGAGCGAACAGGTCGACGCACGTGCCGAAGTTGGAGAACGATGAGCGCGCGTCAGACGAAGTCGTCGAGCCGACCGTGATGGCGGCGGCGAGACGCGCCGGCGACTGCGTGCAGGCGTTGGTGCTGCTGTTGCCGGCCGCGACGGCGACGGTCACGCCCGAGTTGATGAGGTTCTGCACGGCGTTGTCCATCGAGGTCGAGGCCGGGCCGCCGACGCTCATGTTGGCGACTGCGGGCAACTGCCGGTTGGCCGCGACGTAGTTGACGCCCGCGATGATGTTCGAGGTCGAGGTCGTCGAGCCGCACCCGAAAACGCGGACGCCGCGCAGTTGCACGCTCTTGGCGACGCCGTAGGTCGAGCCGCCGATGGTGCCCGAGACGTGTGTCCCGTGGCCGTTGCAGTCCTGACCGTTGCCGCCGTTGACGTCGAAGACGTTCGTGGCGCGGCCGCCGAACTGCGTGTGGGCGGTGCGGATGCCGGTGTCGATGACGTAGGCGCGGACGCCCGAGCCAGTCCAGTTGTAGGTGTAGGTTCCCGAAAGCGGGCGGTTGCGCTGGTCGATGCGGTCGAGGCCCCACGGCGGGTTCGACTGCGTGGCGACCAGATGCATCTCGGCGTCCTCCTCGACGAAGGCGACGCGCGGGTCTTCGGCCAGCGCGCGTGCGGCCGCCTCCGGCATCTCGACGGAGAAGCCGTTGAGCGCGTGCTTATAGACGTGTTTGACGCGGCCGCCGAAGGCGAGCGTCAACTGGTCGGCCGCCTGCGCGGACTGCGAGAACTCGCCCTGCGGCCCGGCCGCCCAGTCGTTGAGGACGACGATGTAGTTGTTCGGGATTTTCTTCTCGGCCTTGGTGAGGAACTTCGACGCCTGTTTCTCCTTGCCGTTGGCGTTGCCGTTGCCGGCCTGAGAGGTGGGAGAGGTCATCAAAGCGACGGTGCAGAGAACGACCGCCGCCACGAGCGCGAAACACTTTTTCATATGCCCTCCAGAAAGGTTCGGTGAGAAAAGGGTGTGGGGAATGTGTAGTGGGCACTCCCCGCTTCGGGCGGAAGCTCCGGTCGCGTGCGCGGCCCGCCGTCCGGTTGAGGAGGGCGACGGGCGCGGCTCACGCCGCAGTACCGCCATACGTAACGCGCAAACCCAAGTTGTCTTTTCTGTGCGGGGTCGTAGAGGCGACCCTCGTCGGGGCAAGACTGCTTTCTTCAAACCCGACGCGCTCCGGGGGCGGAGGCGTCCATGCGGGAACCCTTCACATTCAACAGCCTGTCACGGGAGTGGGCCGCACTCTACAACAGACTGGCACGGCCGCGCAAGAGAAATTTATGCGGCGCGTTAAACCCGCGCGCGGCGGCCGGCGGACGAAGCAGTCCGAGCGCG
>DASUNL010000522.1:0-15857 GCA_036277175.1 Pyrinomonadaceae bacterium
CAACGACGCGGACTTCAGCCCCGTCCTGCTCTCGATTGACCCGGCCGAGCACGGCGACCCGCGCATCATGCCCTCCGTCCTCTACTTCAACCCGGACGGCTCGGTGCTCGCGGGCCGCAGCGCCCTCGCGCTCGCGGAGATTCAGCCGACCAACGCCGTCACCTCCATCAAGCGCGCGCTCGGGCTGCGACACATGAAGTCTTACGCGGGCCGCGAGTACGACGCAACGACCATCACCTCGAAAATCATCGAGCAGCTTCTCGAACGCGCCGAGGACGGCCTCTTCCGTCTCGGCGACTACAAGACGCCCCGGCAGGCCGTCGTCACCGTCCCCATCGAGTTCAACAACAGCCAGCGACGCGCGCTCCTCGAAGCCTGCCGCGTCGCCGGTCTCGACATGCCTGACACGAGCCAGCACGGCGTCGTCATCGACGAGGCGCACGCCGCCGCGCTCTACTACCTGAGCCGCAAGGCCGCCGACGCGGATATTTCCGACGCGCCCGAGAAGGTTCTCATCTTCGACTTCGGCGGCGGCACGCTCGACTGCGCGCTCGTCGAAATCGAGCGCGTCAGCAGTCGGATGGTCTTGCGCACGCTCGCGCCGGGCGGCAACCCTAAACTCGGCGGCGAAGACATCGACTGGGCGCTCGTCGGCGTCTTGGCCGACAAGGCGAAACGCGCCTTCCCCGCCTTCGACCTCAACTGCCTCGGCGACGAGCAGAAGTTCGAGCACCTCTACCGCGTCCCCGAGGTGATGATCGCCGCCTACCGCACGCGCTCGCGCTTCAAGCGGGAGGCCGAGTCGGCCAAGATTGCTCTGACGGAAATCCCGAAGGTCGAGTTTAAAATCGAGCCTCTCTTCAAAATCGAGGCGACGCCGTTTGAGCCTTACATCATGAACGGCAACGGCCTCGCCAGCTTCGACGTGCAACTGACGCGCGACGAGTTGCAGGCCGTGCTGGAGCCTTTCATCGTCGCCTCGGAGCGCGTCGTCGCGACGCTCTGCGAACGTGCGCGCGTCCGACCCGACGAAGTTCAGACCATCCTCCACGTCGGCCGCACGTCGAAGCTGCCGCTCGTGCGCGAACGCATTAACGCCATGCTGCCGAACGCCGTCGACCACTCCGACCTCGTCGAGCCGAAGGTCTGCGTCGCGCTCGGCGCGGCCTTCTGGGGCTACATCAAAGACCACCCGGACACGAACTTCGAGTTCGTCGGCGTCGGAAACCAGCTCATCCACGACCTCGGCTACATCACTCTGGACGGGATGCAGGAGGTCTTCCGGCCCGTCTTTACGGCGCGCACCGAGTACCCTTGCGAGCGCGTGCTCAACTTCCCGCGCAAGGACTTCATCAACATCCGCCTCGCCGAGAACCGTGGCAAGAATCCGCGCATCCGCGACAACGCCGAGATTAGCCGCATCGGCAACGTCCGCATCGACGCGCGCGGCGTGAGTGGCGACGAACTCCCCGTCGTCTTCCGCATCAACGATAACCAGATACTCGAAATCATCGCCAACGACCACCGTCAGGCCATTGAGCTTGACTGACTCGGCGGGCGCGAAGGGAGCGTGGAGCTGTCTATGAGGAATCATCGAACGAGGAATCGCCGCATCGCTTCACTCGTCATCACACTTGTTTCGTCCCTGAGCCTCATCATCATCGACGCCAACGCCGACAACACACGTCGGCCGCCCGACAGACCCGCGGCTGAAACCCGTATGCAGTCTGAGCAGCCCAACTCGCCCGGCCGCAATCGCGCGGGCCAAGGCGGTGCTGTTGACCCGCAGGATTCGCCTTTGCTCGAAGAGATTAAGAATAAGTTTAGGAGGATTGACAGCAACTTCGCCCAGAAAGGTTTGCCGCGCCTCAACGTCGAAGAACGGCTCCGGAACTTACGCGCCGACAACGCGCCCGACGTCGTCAATCCGCTCTTAAAGACTACCCACGAACGTCTGAGTAGGGCGGGCGTCTTAAGCGAGCCGTTCGACGAAATCCGCGGACCAGACGCGGCGTCAAATCTCGACCGCATCGGCGAGCGTCTCGACAATTACGTGCTCTCTTCAGCCAAGCTATCCGACGCGGGCGCTGCGCAAACGTCGAACGCGAATCAGAACGCCGACAACGATGGCGGCGGGGGCGGGGGCTTTAGTCTTTTGGGTCTCGGTCAGGTCGCGCTCGCCGCGTTGAGCTTGCCCGCGCTGCTGTTGGGTGCGGGGGCGGTGCTTCTTTTCCTGCGGATGCGCGGCAACCTCGCGCAGGTCAAACACGACGTGCGCAAGGTCGCTACGGCCGTCTCGAAGATGCAGCCCGCGTCGGCGTCCGCGTCCGCGCAGACGCCTTCGCCGCTCGCAACGTCGCAGCCCGCGCGCACGCCCGCGCCCTCCGACGGCCTCGTCGAACAGCTTTCCAAACAGTTGCGCGACCAGCAGCAGGCGATTAACTTACTGACGACTCAGGTCGGCACGATTGAGAACCGCGCGGCGGCCGGAGAGAAACGCGCGACCGACTCGATTGAGGCCGTCGAACAGGTCACGCGCTGGCTCACGCGGATGCACATGCGCGGCGCTGAAGGCGACGTTTACGAAGACGAGGCGGAGCGCGCGGCCGCGCTCGCCGCGCTCGAACGTCACAACGAGCGCCTGCACGCCAACGCCACGGTCGTCGAGCCTCTGACGCAGGCGATTGCCTCACTCGTCGACACCTTGGAGGCGCGCCCGTCCTCGTCGCCCGAATTACTCGCGCGCGTCCAGCGCCTCTATCACGACATCGGGCAGTTCGACCAGTGGGCCGTCACCTGCGACGCGCAGTTGGGCGCGCTTCGTCGCGGCTCGATGGACGAGCGGCGCGTCAAGTTTCACAGCGAGCAGAGGCAGCTCGACGAGCAACTGCGGGCCGGTCGCGTGAGCGTCGCGCAGTACATCAACCAGTTCAGTCGGATGCTCGAACAACACTTCCCGCCCGGCGCGAATAACGGCGTCGCCTCTGCTCAGACGCCCGTCGCCTCGCTCAGCGAAGAGCAGCTCACGCAGTACGTCGAGGGCGCGCCCGAATACCTGATGGATTGGTTCTCGACCTTCTCGCAGCTACAGAGTCAGGCGCAGGCCGCGCAAGTCTCGGGCGCGGGCGTCGATTCCGAGACGCTCGACGCGCTCGCCACCGTCCAGCGCGCGGCGCGCGAGGTGCTTAGCCGCTTCGACATCCAGCCCGAAGAGATTTACGTCGGCCGCACTACTTACGACCGTCACTTGCACGACGCCGCGATGATTCGTCAGACCTCGCAGTTCCCCGTCAACACCGTCATCGAGGTTCACCGCGCGGGTTTCCGCCGCGTCTCGACCGGCGAGGTTCTGCGCCGCCCGCAAGTCATCGTCGCCGGCTCGGGCGCATAGACGTGGGCGGCTGAACCGTGGCCGCCGCCGCGACGTTTAACTTCCCGATGCTTGTTCGGCCGTCCCGGATTTTGTTTCGACTCGTCGGTTGTTTCGCCGTTACGGAGTTTTAAAGGATGTCCTCCCCCGCCCTCTTCTTCGAGCTTTGGAAGTACTGCCCTCAACTCGCGTGCGGCGAGGTTCTGGCGGCCGAGGGCGGCGACTCCGGCGACACTTGCCCCGTTTGCAGCACCGGCTTTAAACGCTGCTCCGCCTGCCGCGCCACCAACCGACTGCTCGTCGAGTTCTGCCGCAGTTGCGGGCGTCACTTCGAGTCGCAAGGCTCTTACACGCAGACGGGGCTGACGCTCGCGCGCACGAACACGCAGACGATTAACGAAATCGGGCAGACGAAACTCATCCACCTCGGCGCGGGCGTCGCCGCGCAGCCGCTCACGTCCGACGGCCTCGTCTTCGTCCCGCGCCTCGACGGCTTCATCTCGGTCGTCAACGCGGCGGCCGGCAAAATCGTCGGCCAGCTCTTCGTCGGCGGGCGCATCGAGGTCGCGCCCGCGCTCGCGGGCGGCCTACTCTTCGTCGCGGCCGGCACGCGCCTCCACGCCTTCGACCTCATAGACTTCCTCGACCAACCCGCGTCGCAGAATTTCAAACCGGCTTGGACGGTCGAGTCCTCGGGCGAGTACATCACGCAGCCGGTCGTCGCGGACGAGCGCGCGGTCTTCTTCGTCTCGAAGCGTGGCGACGCCGCGATAGTCGATGCCGTCAGTCAGGAGACTGGCGAGAGCCTCTGGCCCGCGCCCGCCGAGGTCGCGACTTACATGACGCTCCCGCCCGTCCTCTTGAAAGACCAGCTGGTCGTCGTCACGCAGGGGAGCGACGTCTACTCTTTCCACCCGTTGACGGGGCAGGCCACAATCTCGCGGCTCAATTTCGAGCTTGACGTCGCCGTGTCGCCCGCCGTCACAGGCGAGGACAGGTTCTTGCTCGCGGACGCGCGCGGATACATCTTCGAGGTTCACGCCGACTCGCCGAAGGCCGGGGCCATCCCCGTCTACGACCACCGCAACCCCGTGACGAGCATCAGCGCGAGCGACGACTTCATCACCTACGGCCACCGCTCCGGACTCGCGCTCTTAAACGCGCACGGCGACCGCCGCTGGGCCTACGACTCTTACGAGACCATCACCGTCACGCCCGCGCTCTGCGGCGCGAGCATCTTCGCCGTCGACGACGCGGGCAACGGTCTGCTCTTCGGCACGCTCAACGCCAACCCGAAAACCAAGGTGCGGCTCTTGCCGGGCGGCGAAGTCAGGACGCCGCCAATCGTCGCGGGCCGACACCTCGTCGCCGCGAGCGGCGACGGCAAGTTGGTCACCATCGAATGGCGGTAGACGAACCCTATGCGCAGAACTCTCGCCGCACTCCTCTCGATACTCCTCTTGGCTTCGGCCGCGGGCGACTCGCGCCCCGCGCGCGCGCAGAACGAGCAGCACGCCGCCGTGCAGAAGACACACGTCTTCCTCTTCGACGTGTCGGGCAGCATGAATAAGCGTTACGGCGAGAACGAGACGAGCGTCAAGGAGTGGCTCGTCCGCCCGCTTTTGAAGAACGGCGCGTTCGGCTCGGGCGACAAGCTCATCGTCCGCTGGTTCGACCAGAGCGGCTCGTCCAACTTCAACCCGAACGACGCGCGGCGCAAAGTTAAGTACGCCCCCTACGGCGAGCAGACCGTGCTCGACAACGTGCCGACCGTCCGCGACGCCGGCGCGCCCTGCACGAACATCCCCGAGGCGCTCGACCTCACGCTCGCCGACATCACCGGCTACAACGTCTCGGGCGACGTGCTCATCTGGCTCGTCACGGACAACGTGCAGGACTCTTGCAGCCGCGACGCCAACAAAGACATCGCGCCCTTCTACAACAAGATTGCCGAGCGACAGGGGCGCGAGTTCTTCGGCGCGCACCTCTTCCCGTTGGGCAAAGAGGCGGGCCAGCCCATTTCCGGGAAGCCCGCGCTGATTCTCTATTTGCTCCATTACGCGAAGGGCGCGCCGCGCCTGACGGTGCGCGACGTCGCCGACATCGCGCAGCAGACCGCGCGTCGCATTGACAACCCGGCCATCACTTGGCTGCCGTTCGAGAGCGCGGTCGTCCCCGGCCCGGAGTTTACCGAGAGCGAGGAGATAGAGGTTTTGGGCGACGGCGTCGTGCGTCTCAAGACGCCGATTCAGGAAGGCGACCCGCTCAACTTAAACTTCAGCTTCCGACTCAGGCCGCCGCGCCAGCGCGCCATCCGGGGCAAGATTAAGAACGAACGCTTCCAGCTCGAATGGCCGAGCTTCGTCTCGGTGGACGCGGGCGAGGCGGCCGCCGAGTCTGTGCCGTCGGAAGGCGGCGACTCCGGCGAAGTCTCTTCCGAATCCACGGAGTCGTCCGAAGTGAGCGGCGACGGCGCGGCCTCATCCGCGCAGGCTGGCCCCGCGTGGGACGTGCAGGTTTCGCCCGACGACATCGTGCTTCTGCCCGAAGGCCGAACGCGGGGCGCGGGCGGCGCGGGCGGCGGCAACCGTGGCGGCCAAACGTCGCAGACCGAGTACACGGTCGTGATGTCGAACCCGGCGGGGCTGCGACCGGCCGGATTCTTCTCCGCGCTTGCGAGTTCGACGAGTCCGCCGATTCAGGGCATCCTGCTCTTCGACCTCGCGGACTTGCAGACCGAGGTGCAGTTCGACAACCCCGCGCTCGAACAGGTCCCGAACACCGACATCATCAAGACCATCGTCGGCAAGACGACCGAGAAGCCGCGCTCGATTCCGATTGCGGTTGAGTTTCAAGTGCAGTACAACAACGCGCGTCGCTGGCTGCTGCTCGCCGTCGTGGGCATAGTCCTCCTCGGACTCCTCCTCGGCCTCATCCTCCTGCTCACGATGCGGACGCGCTTCGAGCTTCAGACGCCATCGGGCGAGCGCACGATTGCGCTGCCCGTCGTCGGCAGCCAATACGTCGCCGTCAACGGGATGAACGCCGCCGTTATCTCCAAGCGATTCGGCAACATCACCGTCGCGCCTCTCGGCAGCTTCACCATCGGCGGCGCGAAGACGGCGCGGCCGCTCACGGGCAACAACGACCAGTTCACCATCGAAAGCCCCGACGAGGGGCGCAGCTACCCGCACGCTTTCCGGCGCTTGACGCGCGCCGCGAACGTCTCGGCGCGCAAGGACACCTTTCTCGACGACTGACCAGAGACGCGGAGGAGAAAAGATAACCGACATGAAAAGAACGCTTCTCACCTGTTTCGCACTGGCGATGCTTTTCGCCCTCCCGACGGCCGCGCGCGCGCAGGACGGCGAGTTCATCGTCGCGCGCTGCAACATGTACATCACGGACAAGAACGGCCAGCCGTGGAGCGACCTCACGAACCGCCTCATCGTCGGCCTCCACCCGGAGCACACGCAGGAGTTGCCGAACGGCGAGGCCGGGGCCAACAACGAGCAGGGCCGCGAGGTCAAGTTCACGAGCGGCCCGCCCAAGCAGTACGAGCTGCGCAAGGACGCTTCGGGCCGCACCTTCGCCACCGTCGATTGGGTCGTCTTCAACGACCCGAACCGGCAGGTCGTCTACCGCGTCGGCGTGCTCGACCCGGCGACCAAGCGCGAGATTTCCATCCTGCGCGAGGGCGGCACAAAGCTCGTCATGAAGAACGACAAGAAGTGCCCGCCCGTGACGAAGGCCAACGCGCTCAACAACCTCTGGTCAATCATCAAGCGCAACTGGATTGTGATTGCGTCCGTGATGCTGCTCGGCATCCTGCTCGCCTACTTCCTCGTCTTCCGCTGGATGTTCGCGGGGCTTCTGAAGAAGGGCTGGGGCGTCGGCGCGGCGCAAAACCTGACGTGGGCATTGTCGCTTCTCGTCATCCTCGCCTTCATCGCCGGGCTGGCCGTCTACATGCTCGGCATGCGCGTCGAGACCTACGCGCTGCTGGGGCTGGCGGGCGCGACCCTGCTTCTGGTGCTTCTGGTCGGCCTCATCTCGGGAAGTAAAACGACTGCGTAAGGAGTGAGAACCAACATGATGAACGAAGCCATTATCATCCGCGGCAAGTCAGAGGTTAAGGAGTGGAAGCACGAGGCCGTCAAGCCGACCATCATCATCGGCATCGGCGGCTCGGGCGGCGACGTGCTACTCCGCATCCGCAAACGCTTCTACGAGCGTTACGGCTCGCTCTCGCAGTTCCCCATCGTCTCCTACCTGTGGCTCGACACCGACGCCACCGAGAAGGAGGTCGGCGCGGGCGTCTTCACCGAGCAGATCGCGTTCACGAACAACGAAAAGATCATGACGACGATCCCGGACACGACGACCTACACGAGCGACCTCAACAACCACCCGCACATCAAGTCTTGGTTCTATCCGGGGCTCTCGAAGCTCAAGACGATGACCGAGGGCGCGGGCCAGATTCGCGCCTACAGCCGCCTCGGCTTCTACCACCACTTTCAGGAGATTCAGAACGCCATCCGCGCGGCGGCCGGCAAAGTCCGCAGCGTCCCGAACACGACCTTGGTGCGTGAGCGCCACCGCCTCGACGCCGACCCGGCCGACCTGCAAGTCTTCGTCGTCTTCTCCATCGCCGGCGGTACGGGCAGCGGCATGTACCTCGACCTCGCCTTCCTCGTCAAAAAACTCTTCAAGGGCGAGAAGCTCGCGACCATCGGCGTCGTCATGATGCCCGGCCTCTTCAACCCGAACGAGGATCGCGTGCAGGCCAACGGCTACGCCGCATTGAAGGAACTCGAACACTACTCCTACGGCAACGACTACGAGGTGCAGTGGCCGGGCGAGGCGAAGCAGAAAATCGAGGGGCCGCCCTTCACCTACGCCTACCTCATCGACCGCTCGAATCAGGCCAAGCACTCGGTCGACTTCAGCGACCGCGAGCACATCTTCAACATGGTCGCCGAGAGCATCTTCAAGGACTTCACGCAGAGCGACTTCGCCGGCTACAAGCGCGGCGTGCGCGTCAACCTCGACCAGTACATGGTCGACAGCTTCTCGTTCCGCCACCTCAACGAGAACGGCGAGAGCATCATCGACCAGAGCTTCCGCATGCGCTACGGAAGCTTCGGCATGGCCTCCATCACCGTCCCGGCCGACCGCATCGAGCAGGCGTGCGCCTACCGCCTCGCCGCCGACGTCGTCGACCACTGGGGCAGCCTCTCAAATAGCGAGTACAACGCCGCGTCGCTCACCGAAGAAGTCTTGCGCCGCGTGCTTCCGCGCGTCGGACTCTACGAGGGCAACATCAACGCCGACGGCATCGTCCAGCAGCGTCGCGACCTACAGAACTTCCTGCGCGACGACGGCCACCGGCAGGGCCAGACGATGGACAACCTCATCGACCAGTCCGTCGCGCAGGCCGCGCGCGAGGCCCGCGAGAACGTCTACAGGCAAAAAGGGCAGACGATGGCGCAGTACTTGCGCGCCGCTTTGGAGCGCGAGCTGGCGAAGCTGCGCCGCGACCAAGGCGACCCGCAGAAGTGGGGCGACTACGCACGCGCCGTTCACTTCAACAAGGAGGAGCTTTCGCGCGCCTCGCAGGAGAACCTGCGCAAGGAGATGGGCGAAATCATCAACGAGCAGCACCAGTCGGTCGGCTACGCGGTCGCGCTGCTGCGCCAGTTGACGGTCGTCCTGCGCGACGACAACCGCGAGTACATCGCCGCCTTCGAGCGCGGCCGCAACCTCGCGCGCAAACGCTCGGACGAGACGAAGCGCCAGCTAGACCAGCTCTTCGCCGAAATCGGCCAGCACGAAGGGCGCATCAACTGGGACGGGCGCAAGGGCACGATTCTCGCCCACGACATCGAGCGTTTCGAGACGCTCGCCCCCGAGTTCTTAAAGAGCCTTCTGCTCGAACAGGTGCGCTCGGCCGCCATCGACGTCTGCGAGAGCGTCATCCGCTTCATCGGCATGCACGAGAAGACCGAGGAGGGCGAGACGGTCAAGGCCGGCATGATAGGCGAGCTCTATGACTTGGGCGGACACCTCTCCGACCTCAAGAACCGTCTGATGAACCGCTACGAGCACTTCCTGCTGCCGACGAAAAACGAGCTGTCGCTGCAAATCTACAACCCGGCCGATATCCAGAAGAAGTACCTGCCGCGCTATCTCGGCACGGGCGAGGATGCGCGCCGCAACATCGAGTCGGTCGGCGACCAGATTCTGCAAAAGCTCCAGACCTCGGTCATGGACTTGCCGGAGTTGATTCGGCGTCGCGGACGCGAGAATGTCGAGAACGAGATACGCGACCTCGCGCGCGAGCCCTTCCGCGACCTCAAAAAAGACTTCGACGTGATTAAGAGCCTCTGGGAGCGTTACCCCGAAGAGACAGAGCGCATCAGGCAGGTGCGCGCCATCTACGAGAAGGCGAAGTTTTGGCTGAGCGGCGGCTCGCGCTCGCGCAGCTACAACCTTCAGGCCGAGCGTCACAAGATTATCGTCGGCGTCCCCGAGGTGACGGCCGACACGAGCAAGCTCGAAGAGTTCAAACGCGACCTCGAACACCGCGTCCGCTCGCCGGGCGACCCGGCCGTCTCCGTCCAGAACATCGCCGACAAGTCCGAGATAGTCTTCTACAACGAGGTCGGGGGCATCCCGATTAACTGGGCCGACAACGTCGCCGAGATGCGTCACAAGTACCTGACGAAGCACGGCGAGGGCGAGGAGCTGCACACGGACGCCAACGAAATCAAGTTCGAGGACATCGTCGTCCTTAACGAGCAGGAGCGCGAGGAGCTTGAGAAGGCGCATGAGTGCTTCCTGCTCGGCGTCATCTTCGGCGAGATAAAGCCGGAGCGCGACGCCTCGGGCCGCATCCGCTACCTCTGGTCGGAGACCATCGGCATCCTCAAGCGGCCCGTCGCGCTCGGCATCGAGCAGCGCGCGCTCTCGGAGCTCATCAGCAAGTCGGGCACGCGCGAGAAGATTCTCAAGCAGGTCAAGGACAAGAAGGTCGACGTCTACCGCGACCGCGACCAGCTCGCGCGCTTCAACGCCCTGCTCACTTGGTACGCGGAGGAAATCTACCCCGACAAGCACATCAAGGACTCGGACGGGGCCGAGCACATCGAGCAGTCGAACATGGGCCGCGCCATACACAAGCAGATTATGGAGGTCGTCAACTACGTCGAGTCGCAGGAGCGGCGCGGCGAAAACCCGAATGAGTTCTTCGCCCTGAGCCTCAAGTACCGTCACGACCTCGACTCGTTCGCGCCACTGCTCGAAGACGGGCGGCGGCGGATGGATATGTCGAGGCCGGAGCAGACGACGGACTCCGGCGACGAGTCGAGTTCGAGCGCGCCAGCCTGAGCGTGTACGAGCGCGCCACGCCTCCCTCGTTTTTCGCGTTTCGGAAGGGAGAACGCACTTGATTCTCTGTAACCAATGCGGGCAGCAAATCGACAACGATTTGAACGTCTGCCTCGAATGCTTCGCCGACCCCGTTGGGAAGCCGCAACCCTCGCTCACCACCGGCGGCGGTAAGAGCGCGCGGGCCGCGAGCATGGGCGGCGCGCCGACGGTCACGGTCGGGACCAAACCCGCTTCGGGCGCGGACGACGATGACGACGCGCCGACGATTGTCGGCACGGGCCGCCTCTCCGCCGAAGAGAAACGGGCCGACGAAACGTCGTCGGATGCCGCGTCCAAAGATTGGCTGCCGGTCGCAGGACGTTGGAAACGAATCGCGGTCGGCTTCGTCGTCGCCACGTCCGTCCTCGCCGTCGCGCTCGCGGTCTCTCTCGTCAGGCTCTACTCGACGGGGTCGAGAATGACGCGAGAGCAGGACGCGAAGCAGGAGCTTGAGCTACGAAACTCCGCGCTTGCGTCTAAACTCTCGACGACCGAAACGAAGCTGCGCGAGACGGAAGCGGAGCTACTGAAGACGAACGAAGCGCGCAAGACGCACGGCCAACGCTGGCCTCTGATCGTGACCGACCTGCGCCTGCTTAGCGGCTCTGACAGTTCCAGCGCGTCGGAGTTTAGCGTCGCCATCAACTGGTACAGCACGCGCAAAATATTCTGGCGCGCGACGCTTCAGAACAACCTCGCGGGCATCGAGTCGTTATCGGGCAACCTCTGCGTGAAGTTCATACGGCCGAGCGGCACGGTCTACGCCGACCCGTCCAACGTCTCGGGCTGCACGCTGACGGAGCCGATTAGCCTCGCCGATCGCGCCACCTTCACCGCTACGACGGGCTACAGTGGAGACGGCGGTAGCTCCTTCTACCTCGGCCCGAACCGCGTCGAGTTGTGGTGGGGCGGGCAGAAGATAGGCGAGAAGGCTTTTCACGTCACCGAGTGAGGGTCGCGAACGTAAACGTATGATTATCTGCAACCACTGCGGCGCGCCCGTCCCCGACGGCGCAACCTTCTGCGGCGAGTGCGGCACGCCGAACGTCACGGCCGCGCCTCCCGTCCACTACCCGCCCCCGCCGCCCCCGCCCGACCCGCGCTTCAGGCCGGGGCCCGACTACCCGCCGAAAAAGAGCGGCGCGGGGCTTATCGTCGGCGTCATCCTCGGACTCATCGTCCTCGGCGGCGTCGCCCTCTACGCGATGGTCGCCAGCACGACGCGCGGCACGTCGAACAACAACAACTCATCCGGTAACTACAACAGCACGTCCAACTCTTCGTCGGGCACGAACTACAACCGCAACGCGAACACGCGGCCGACGAGCTCGCCCTCCGGCACGAGCTACAACACCAACACGGGCAGCGCGTCCCCCTTCCAGCGCGCCGAAGATAAGATTCGCTCTCAGGAGTATCTGAGCGTCGCCGAGCTTTCTTCACTTAACTGCTGGGACTTGAAGCTTCTGCGCAACACCTTCTTCGCCAAGTACGGGCGCATCTTCGACGAGCCGGAGCTGCAAGCTTACTTCGACGGCAAGTCGTGGTACTCGCGCGACTACAACTATTACTCGAACACGCAAGACCCCGGCATCACTTCGATTGATAAGGCCAACATCGAGACGGTCAAGGCGGCCGAGGACAGGCAGAGCTGCCGTCGCGGCAAATAGACGGGCCACCCCCGCGCCCTGTGCCCTACATGAAAAGAAGAAACCTCCTCCTCACCATCGTCGCCGCCGCAACGCTCACCGCGTCCGCCTCCCCGCACGTCGCGGCGCGGCAAACGGCGGCGCGCAGACAGCAAACGGCGACGCGGACGAGGCCCGCCGTCATAAAAACGGCGCGGCGCGACCTAAACCTCGGGCTGTCGTGTCTCAAGCAAAGGATACGCGCCAGCGTCTTCGGTAAGGGCAAGCGTCACGTCATCTTGCTCGGCGCTGTACACGGCGACGAGCCTGCGTCGGCCACGCTCGTCGAAGCCTTCGTCGCGTCGCTCGAACGTGAGGCGCTGCCCTCCGCCCTCTCGGTCGTCGTCGTCCCCGTCGTCAACCCCGACGGCATCAAGGCCAACACGCGCTACAATGGCTGCGGCGTTGACGTGAACCGCAACTTCCCGACGAAGACTTGGCAGGCCGACTCGCACGACGAGCGACACAAACCCGGCCGCTCGCCAGCCTCCGAGCCGGAGACGCGCCTCATCATCAACCTCGTCGAGAAGTACAGACCCGTGCTCATCGTCAGCGTCCACGCGCCGCTCCACTGCGTCAACTGGGACGGCCCGGCCGAGCAGGTCGCCGAAGTGATGTCGAAGGCCAACGGCTACGAGCTGAGGGCGAGCATCGGCTACCCGACGCCCGGCTCGCTCGGCTCCTATGCAGGAATCGAACGCAACATCCCCGCCGTCACTCTGGAGCTTCCGCCGACGAGCGATGACGAAACCATCCGCCTCAACGTGCTCGCGCTCCACGCCGCGCTCAAACACCTCGCGGCCTCTCGACGTGCGGCAGGAAGGAACGGCCAATGATTTACTGTAACTTCTGCGGCAACGCGGTCGAGGACTATCAGAGCTTCTGCGGCGACTGCGGACGCCCGAGTCCGGTCGCGCCGCAACCCGTGACGCCCATCTCACAGGCGGGCACTCCGGCCGCCGTCGGCGTCCCCGCGGGCGCGTACACACAGCCCGTCGCGCCGCCGTCAAACTACATCCCGCACGCGGGCGCGTCCACTGACGCGACGACGCAGCGCCCGCCCTCGCGCACGAAGTTCGTGCTGCTCGCGCTCGCCGGAGTCGCGCTGGTCGCCGTCATCGCGGGCGTCGTTTACTTCGCGCTCACGCCGAGTAAGACCGACGACGTGGCCGGCAACCTCCGCAGCAAGGTCAGGCAGGGCACGCTCGTCTCGCCCAACGGCGGCGACGCCTACGACGAATACTCGAAGCTCAAAACAATCGACCCCAACAACCCCGCGCTCGCGGAGATGAAAGACGACGTGCTCGCGAAGCTTCGCGCGCTCGGCGACGAGGTCTTCGTCAAACATCTTCGCGTCGACGGCGAGGCCGTCACCGAAAGCGATTGGACGAGAACGGGGCGCGTCTACCAGTGGGCGCACGAGCTTGACCCCGCCGACAAGACGCTCGGCGCGCGGCGCAGGTTCGCCGAGGCCGAGGCCGCGAAACAGCAGGGCAAACGCGCCGACAAAGCGAACGACATGCTCGTCGCCGAGTCGAAGCGCGAGGAGGCCGAGCGCGGCTACAAGGCGGCGGCCGAGTCCGACCCTTCGAGGGCCGTCCCGCAGAACAGCCTCGGGCTGCTCATCGTCGAGAACGTCGGCGTCAACCGACCCAAAGAACGCTGCCACTCCGCGCTCGAATACTACCGGCGCGCCAACCAGCTCGACCCCAACTGGGAGATTCCCTACAACAACATGGGGACGGCCTACTTCATCCTCGGCCCCAATTACGACGCGGAGGCCGAGAGCAACTACCGGCGCGCCGTCCAGATGAACCCCTCTTGGGCGCGGCCGCACTACTGGCTCGGCGAACTCTACGAGCGCAAAGGCCCGGCTTGGAGGGCGTCGGCGCTCAACGAGTATCAGACCGCGTACCGTCTCGGTAAAGACAACCTGCCCGTCACCGCCCAACAACTTGAGTCAAAGATACAGAAACTCTCCTACTAAGCACGCGCCGTTTCTGACGCGCACGCGGCTGCTTATTTTTCTCGGGGCCGTCGTCGTCGCCGGCATCGTCCTCGGCCTCTCACTCTTCCGCGCGCGGCAGACCCTCGCCGCGCACTACGACACGCTCATCCTAAACGGCCGCATCATCGACGGCACGGGCCAGCCCGCGCGCGCCGGTGCGGTCGGGATACGCGAGGGGCGCGTCGTCGAGGTCGAGTGGGCGTCGTTCGCCACGGCCGACCGCATCATCGACGCCGAGGGGATGGTCGTCGCCCCCGGCTTCATCGACGTACACACGCACATCGAACGCAACGTGGATACGCTGGCCGGGCCGCTCGCCGCCGAGAACTTCCTCACGCAAGGTTTCACGACTCTCGTCACCGGCAACTGCGGCCGCTCCGCGCAGTCGCTCGCGCAGTTCTTCTCGCGTCTTGAGTCGGCGGGGACGGCCGTCAACGTCGCGTCACTCGTCGGGCACAACACGGTCAGGCGTCAGGTCTTGGGCGAGTCGCCGCGCGCGGGCGGCGCGGATGAGATTGCGCGCATGAAGTCGCTCGTCGCGCGCGCGATGGACGAAGGCGCACTGGGCTTCTCGACCGGACTCGAATACGAGCCGGGGATGTTCGCACCGCGCTCCGAAATCGAAGCACTGGCCGGCGTGGCGGGCGAGCGCGGCGGGCTTTACGCGACGCACATGCGCGACGAAGGCAACGGCGTCGAGGACTCTCTGCGCGAGGCAATCGAGGTCGCGCGCAAGAGTGGCGCGCCGCTCGAAATCTCTCACCTCAAGGCGCGCGGCCGTACGAACTGGGGCAGCGCCAAGTCGCTCGTCGAGATGGTGCGCGCCGCGCAAGGTGAGGGCTTGCGCATCACCTTCGACGCCTACCCCTACACGGCTTCGAGCACGACCATCGACCTCCTTCTGCCGAAGGAGGCGCGCGAGGGCGACGCTGCCACCCACCGCGCACGCATGCGCAATCCGGCCGCGCGCGCGCGCATCGTCGAGGGCGTGCTTGCGCAGATGCGCGGCGAAGGCTGGCAGGATTTCTCCTTCGCCCGCGTCGCCTATTTTCACTTCGACCAGTCGCTCAACGGCCTGACCATTCCCGAAGTCGCGGCGCGTCTCGGCGCGTCGCGTCTGAATGAAATCCCTTCGCCCGCCGCGCCCATCGCCTCGTCATCTTCAGACCCGGCCGTCGTCTCGACCGCCGAAGATGAAGGTGCGCCGCCCGCTCCCGCGCAGACGCCGCCGACAAAGACGGACGCGCAACCGACGGATGAAAAGAACCCGGCCGCGCCGCCGAAGAGCGAGAGCGAGCCGAAGGGCGAGGCCGGAAAACCCGCAACGACCGAGACGCCAAAGCCCGCAGTCACTTCGACGCCC
>DASUNL010000523.1:0-6625 GCA_036277175.1 Pyrinomonadaceae bacterium
CTCGAAGACGCGCGGGTCGCCGTTTTGCTCACGCAAAGTCAACTGGCCGAGAGTCTCCCACCGGGCGTCGCCGCTCAAGTCATCTCGCTCGACCGTGAGTGGGACGACACCAAGCGTGCTGTTGACGCGCACGCTTCGGAGGACGCGGCAAGCGACCCACGACGCAACGCCGCCCCGGACGCGCTCGCCTACCTCATCTACACTTCCGGGACGACGGGACGCCCGAAGGCCGTCATGGTCGAGCACCGGCAGCTCACTCACACGCTCCTCTCGGCCCGCCGCCACTTCTCGTTCTCCGCCTCGGACGTGATGCCGGTCTTGGCGTCTTACGCCTTCGACATCTGGCTCTTCGAGACGCTGTCGCCGCTGCTCGCGGGCGGGACTAGCTTGCTGATGCGGCACGAGGAGGTGCTCGATGTGGCGCGGCTCGTCGGGGAGATGCGGCGGTGCGGGGCGACGCTCTTGCACGCCGTGCCGAGCCTGATGCGTCAGGTCGTCGGGCATCTGCGTGCCGAAGGCGAGGGAGCGGTGTTGCCGTTGCGGATGGTGTTCGTCGGGGGTGACGCCGTGGGCGCGGACTTGCTGCAAGAGATGCGCGGAGTTTTCCCCGACTCCGAGTTGCGCGTCCTCTACGGGCCGACCGAGACGGCCATCATCTGCACGGCGCACGCCGTCAAGAAGGACGCCGACTCGCTTCAGAGTTCCACGCGGCAGCTCATCGGTCGCCCGCTGGCGGGCGTGCGGATACGCATCCTCGACGCGCATCGTCAGGTCGTGCCCGTGGGCGTCGCCGGAGAGATTCACATCGGCGGCGAGGGCGTCAGCAGAGGCTACCTGAACCGCGACGAGTTGACGGCCGAGAAGTTCGTCGAGCTAGACGGCGAGCGCTACTACCGCTCGGGCGACGTGGGGCGCTGGGTGCTCGTCTCCGACGGCGGCGGCCAAAGCGACGGAGTGGGTGACGCGGAGGTAGAGTTTCTGGGGCGTGTGGACGAGCAGGTGAAGGTGCGCGGCTTCCGCGTCGAGTTAGGGGAGATAGAGGCCGTCGTCTCCTCGCACGCGCGAGTGCGCGAGTCGGCCGTCGTGGCGCGCGAGGGAGGAAATGGAGAGAAGCGTCTGGTAGCTTACATCGTCGCGCGGAGTGTGGAGGATGCGGGAGCGACGGGTGGTGACAGAGCGGCGCGTGAGGCGGGAGACGAAGCGGCTAGTGACGACGCGGGAGAGTGGGCGCGTCTGGTCGAGGAGTTGCGGCGACACGTGCGCGAGCGTCTGCCGGAATACATGACGCCGGCGCAGTGGGTCGAGATGGGGGAGCTTCCGCTGACGGCGCACGGCAAGGTCGACAAGCGAAGGCTTCCGGAGGCCGTCGACGCGAGACAGTCGCTTCGCCCCTTCGTCGCGCCGCGCACGGAGATCGAGGCGACGCTCGCGGACATCTGGGCGAAGGTGCTGCGGGTCGAGCGCGTCGGCGCGAACGACAACTTCTTTGAGCTCGGCGGCGATTCCATTCTGAGTATTCAGACGGTCGCGCGCGCGCGCGAAGCCGGACTTCATCTCACGCCGAAGAAACTTTTTCAGCACCAGACGGTCGCGGAGTTGGCCGAGGCAATCGCCGACGGCGGGCGCGAAGGCGTCGAGTCCGAGCAGGGAATCGTCACCGGCGAGGTCGCGCTCGTGCCCGTGCAGCATCGCTTCCTCGAAGAGGGCAGACGAAACGCGAACCACTTCAACATGTCCGTGATGTTGGAGTCTGACGAAGCTTTGAACCCGTCGCGGATGCGTCGGGTCGTCGAAAAACTTTTAGAGCACCACGATGCGCTGCGTCTACGTCTCGTCGAAGAGGACGGCCAGCCGCGACAGTTCATCGCCGCGCCCGACGAGCGGCCGCCCTTCTCCTACTTCGACCTCTCGCACTTGCCCGAGGAGGAGCGCGCCGAAGCGATTGAGTCGGAGGCGTCGCGCATGCAGCGAAGTCTGAGCCTCGCAGAAGGGCCGCTCGCGCGCGTCGCGCTCTTTCACGTCGGCGCGCGGCGGCCGGATAGGCTGCTCATCATCGTCCACCATTTCGCCATCGACGGCGTCTCGTGGCGCATACTGCTCGAAGATTTACAGACGGCATACGCGCAGCTCGAACGCGGCGAAGAGATTAAGCTCCCGCCGAAGACGACCTCGTTCAAGCGTTGGGCGGCGGCGTTAAGCGAATACGCGAAGTACGAGGCGGTCAGTTCGGAGCTGCCTTTCTGGACAGACGAGCGGCGCGTCAGCGTCCGCACGCTCCCGCTCGACGTGCCGGGTGGCGCGAACACAGAAAGCTCGGCGCGCACCGTCACCGTCGCCTTGGAGGCGGAAGAGACGCGCGCGCTTCTGAAAGATGTGCCCGCCGCCTACCGGACGCAGATCGGCGACGTGTTGTTGACGGCGCTCGCGCAAGCCTTCGCGCGTTGGACTGGCGACGACGCGCTGCTCGTCGAGATGGAGGGGCACGGCCGCGAGAGTATCGGCGACGACGTCGACGTGTCGCGCACGGTCGGGTGGTTCACGTCCGTCTACCCTGTGCTCGTCGTGCTCGGTGCGGCACGCGACGAGGGCGCGGCTTTGAAGTCGGTCAAGGAGCAGTTGAGAAAAATTCTGAAGGGCGGCATCGGCTACGGCCTGCTCCGTTACGCGGGCGGCGACGGGGAAGCGGCCGAGCGGCTCGGCTCGCTGCCGACGCCCGAAGTGATGTTCGGCTATCACGGGCAGTTCGACCAACTCTTCGGCGACGGCGCGTCCGCTCTCAGGCCCGCGTCGGAATCGAATGGCCCACCGCGCGATGCGTCGGGACTCCGCGCGCACCTCATCTCCATCAGCAGCCTCGTCGCGGGCGGGCGCATGCGCTTCGATTGGACGTACAGCGAAAACCTGCACCGCCGCGCGACGATTGAAAAACTGGCCGCCGAGTTTCTCCGCTCGTTGCGCGCGCTCGTCGCGCACTGTCTGTCCGAAGGGGCGGGCGGCTTTACGCCTTCCGACTTCCCGCTTGCGAGAATCGACCAAAGTCGTCTCGACAAGCTGGCCGCGTCGGGCCGCGCCGTCGAAGACATCTACAGGCTTTCGCCGATGCAGCAGGGTCTTCTTTTTCACACGCTGAACGACCCGGCTTCGGGCCTCTACATCCTCCAAGTCAGTTGCACGCTCGGCGGCGGCTTCAACGCCGAAGCGTTCAAGACCGCGTGGCGGCGTGTCATCGAACGGAACACGACGCTGCGCACGGCCATCGTCTGGAAGGGCTACGACGAGCCGCTGCAAGTCGTTTATCGCGCGGTCGAGCTTCCATGGCGCGAGGAGGACTGGCGCGGCGTCGCGGCGGACGAGCAGCAGAGACGTCTGGCTTCGGCGCTTGACGAAGACTTAAGGCAGGGCTTCGAGCTTTCGCGCGCGCCGCTGATGCGCCTCGCGCTCAGGCGTCTCGCCGACGACGCCTTTCATCTGGTCTGGAGCTTTCATCACATCCTGCTCGACGGCTGGTCGCTCGCGCTGCTGCTCGGTCAAGTCTTTGAAGCTTACGCGGCGGCGCTCGCGGGTGAGGAGCGCGCGCCGCGTGCGTCGCGTCCGTATCGCGATTACATCGAGTGGCTCGAAAGCCAAGACCTCGCGAAGGCCGAAGGGTTCTGGCGGCGGGAGCTTGAAGGTTTTACCGCGCCGACCCCGCTCGACTTCGGCGCGCGCGACGAACGTACTCCGAACGCGGCGCGCGAACGTTTCGAGAAGCGCGAGCTGAAGCTTTCGTCCGCGACGACGAGACGTTTGCAGGCGCTCGCGCAGCAGCACCAACTAACGCTCAACACCGTGGTACAGGGAGCGTGGGCACTGCTCCTTAGTCACTACGGCGACCGCGACGACATCGTTTTCGGCGCGGTCGTCTCCGGGCGCCCCGCGGAGCTCCCCAACGTTGAGACGATGCTCGGCATCTTCATCAACGCGCTTCCGTTGCGCGCGCGCCCGGAGGCTCAACTCGCGCTCGTGCCGTGGCTCAAATCGCTGCAAGAGCGAAACGTCGAGCTGCGGCAGTACGAGTACAGCCCGCTCGTCGAGGTGCAGCGTTGGAGCGAAGTGCCCAAGGGCGTGCCGCTCTTCGAGAGCGTCTTCGTCTTCGAGAACTACCCGCTCGACGAGTCTTTGCCGGAACTCGGCGGCGCGCTCGGCATCCGCGACGCGCACTTCGAGAGTCAGAACAACTACCCTCTGACCGTCCACGCGCACCCGCGCGGGGCGGAGCTAGTGCTGCAATTCATCTACCAGACGGGCCGCTTCGACGCCGCGCCGATGGAGCGCGTGTTGGGCGAGCTGGCGTCGCTGCTCGCGCGGGTGGCGGAGCGGCCGGAGGCGGGCTTGGGGGAACTGAAACAAACCATCGCAGGCGACGGAAAGGGGGCGGCGTTTATGGAGAAGGCGACGCGCGCGCGCGCGAGCTTCAAGCAGTTCAAAAGCGTCAAGCCGAAGGCCGTGCAGCTCGGCGGCGCGTCGCTCGTCAGAACGAGCGCGATTAGAGAGGGCGAGGAGCTTCCGCTCGTCGTCGAGCCGAACGTCGAAGGCTTGGACGCGGCCGCGTGGGCGCGCGCCAATCTCTCTTTCGTCAACGAGCAGTTGCTACGCCACGGCGCGATTCTCTTCCGGGGCTTCGGGCTGCGGACGGCCGAGCGGTTCGAGCAGTTCGTCGCCACAATCACGCCCGACCTCTTCATCGAGAACGGCGAGCACCCGCGCCGCAGCATCAGCGGGAGCGTCTACACGCCCGTCGCCTACCCGCCCGACAAACAACTCCTCTGGCACAACGAAAACTCTTTCAACCAACGCTGGCCGACGAAGATTTGGTTCGGCTGCGCGCGCCCGGCCGACACGGGCGGCGAGACGCCGCTCGCCGACAGTCGCCGTGTCTTCCAACGTCTCGACCCCGGCATCCGTCGGCGCTTCATCGAAAAGCAAGTCATGTACGTCCGCAACTACGAGGAGGGTCTCGGCCTCAACTGGCAGACCGTGCTGCGCACTTCGGACAAGGCCGAGGCCGAAGAGATTTGCCGACGCAACTCGATGGAGTTCGAGTGGAAGGAGCGCGACCGCCTGCGGACGCGCAGCGTGCGCCCGGCCGTCGTCCGCCACCCTCGGACGGGCGAGTGGGTCTGGTTCAATCAGGCGCAGCACTGGCACGTCTCGTGTCTCGACCCGGCGGCCCGCGAGTTCGTCGAGAGCAACTTCCGCGAGGAGGACTACCCGCGCAACTGCTACTACGGCGACGGCACGCAAATCGAAGACTCCGTCATGCAGGAGATTCTCGAAGTCTATCGCCAACTCGAAGTCATCTTCCCTTGGCAGCAGGGCGACGCCGTCGTGCTCGACAACCTTCTGACGGCGCACGGGCGCAACGCCTACGCCGGAGAGCGAAGCCTCTTCGTCGCGATGGGCGAGATGAGTTCGTATGACGAGGTCGAGACGGAGGCGGGCGCGGTCGAGTCGGAGCAGACGAAGGGCGACGCGGCGCGCGCCTGACTCCGGCGAGAAAAGCGACAACGGGTTTGACAGAGATGCAAGAGCACATCGAAGGTTTCCGACTCTCCAAGGGGCAGGCGCGTCTGTGGCCGCGCCAACACAAACACACGCCCGCCTACCGCGCGCAGGCGGCGATTCTCGTCGAGGGCGAGGTCGAGGCCGACCGGCTCAGAGAGGCGGTGCGGCGAACGGTCGCGCGACACGAAATCCTGCGCACGACGTTTCAAAGCATCCCCGGCGTCAGCATCCCTCTGCAAGTCATCGACGAGCGCGCGCGCTTCGATTGGGAAGAGGCGACGCACAGCATTGACGACGCGGGCGGACGCGACGTGGCCGTGGACAAGTTGTTGCGTCAAGAGGGTCAGCGAAAGTTCGACTTGGAGCGCGGGCCGGTCGCGCGTTTCCTTCTCGCCCAACTCTCGAATGAGACGCACGTCCTGTTCGCCAGCCTCCCTGCGTTGTGCGCCGACTTCACGACGCTCAAGAGTCTGACGCGCGAAATCGCCGAGGCTTACGACGACATCGCGTCGGCGCGCGGGGCGCGCGAAGACGACGAGCCGACGCAATTCGTGCAGTTCTCGGAATGGCAGCATGAGTTAAATGAGGAAGGCGAGGCGGACGAGGCGGCCGTAGAGTTTTGGCGGCGGCAGCGCCAACTTCGTCGCGAGTCGCTTGCCACGTCGCCCTACTCCGCGCGCGCGGACGCCGACGCCGCAAGCGAGCCGGAGCGCGTCACGCGCACCATGTCCGCCGAAAACGCGACGCGGCTTCGCGAGACGGCGGCGCGCCACGACTCGACGCCCGAAGCGTGGTTGCTCGCGTGCTGGCAGTCGCTTCTGTGGCGACAGTCGGGCGAGCCGGGCCTAGTCGTCGATGTGTGGTCGGACGGGCGCAAGTTCGAGGAGCTTGCCGGGGCGCTGGGTCTCATCTCCGAATTCCTACCCGTAGACGGCCGCTTCGATTCAAAGACCACGACGGCCGAGTGCGCGTCGCGCGCCGGGGAGAACCTACGGCGCGCGCGCAAGCGGCAAGAGTACTACGCGGCGGCGGGCGGCACGCGCGAGGGGGATGAAGAAGACGTGGCATCGGCCGTCGCCTT
>DASUNL010000524.1:0-3048 GCA_036277175.1 Pyrinomonadaceae bacterium
ACGCAAATCTACACACACGTCACCGGCGAGCGCCTCCGCCAGACCTACGAACGCTGCCACCCGCGCGCGAAGAAGTGAAAGAAGCGTACAGCGTTCAGCAATCAGCTTTCAGCTCACGGCCGCCGCCGCGTGTAGCGGGCGCGCACAAGTCAACTCGCCCGTCCGCCTGCTCTATAAAAGTTGAGTGCTGAACGCTGAACGCTTCCCTAAACGTACTGCCCGGCGGCGAAGCCCGAGGCCCACGCCCACTGGAAGTTGAAGCCGCCGAGGTGGCCGGTCACGTCGACCGCCTCGCCGATGAAGTAGAGGCCCGCGACGCGGCGCGCCTCCATCGTCTTCGACGACAGCTCGTCGGTCGCGACCCCGCCCTTCGTCACCTCCGCCTTCGCGAAGCCTTCCGTCCCCGCAGGGCTAACGCGCCAGTCGCGGAGGCGCGCGGCCACTTGCCGCAGCTCCGCGTCCGAAAAACTCTTGACCGGCCCGCCCCGCGCGTACATCTCCGACCACGCGCGCGCGAAGCGACGCGGCAGGCGCGTCGCGAGCACTGACGCCAGCTCCGCGCCGCCCTCGCGCCGCGCGTCGAGAAAGGCTTGGGCGTCTTCGCCCGGCAGGAGGTCGAACGAGAGCGACGCGCCGCGCTCCCAGTAGGAGGAGATTTGCAGGACGGCCGGGCCGCTCAAGCCCCTGTGCGTGATGAGAAAATTCTCCGCGAACTCCGCGCCGCCCGCGCGCACCAACGCATCGACGGAGACGCCGCTCAACTCGCGAAAGGCGTCGAGGTCTTCGCGCGCGAGCGTGAGCGGGACGAGCGCGGGCGAAGGGGTTACGACGCGCAGGCCGAACTGACGAGCGACGCGATAACCGAAGTCGCTCGCGCCGAGCTTCGGAATCGATAGCCCGCCCGTCGCGACGACGAGCGACGCCGACTCGAAACGCCCCCTGCTCGTCTCGACAGCGAAGCTCTCATCTTTACTCACGCGCGAGACGCGGCAGTTCGTTGCGACGCGCACGCGCGCGCGCTCGCACTCGTCGAGGAGCATCTCGACAATCTCGCGCGAGCTGCGGTCGCAGAAGAGCTGGCCGAGTTTCTTCTCGTGATAGGGGATGCGGTGGCGCTCGACGAGCGCGATGAAGTCGGAGGGCGTGTAGCGCGAGAGCGCCGACTTGGCGAAGTGCGGGTTCGACGAAATGAAGTCGGCGGGCGTCGTATGAAGGTTCGTGAAGTTGCATCGGCCGCCGCCGGAAATCTCAATCTTACGGCCGACGCGCTCGTTGTGCTCGACGACTAAGACTCGGCGACCGCGACGGCCCGCCTCGATGGCGCACATCAAACCGGCCGCGCCCCCGCCTATGACGAGCACGTCGAAGCTCCGCGACTCGTCCGAAAGCTCGCCGCTCATCGCGCGCTCGCGCCCGTCACTTGCTATCCTCTTCGAGCATCGGTTTCAAAGCGCGGTAGACGTTGGCGGCGACGACCTTCGTCCCCTCCGCGTTCGGGTGGACGCGGTCTTCCAAGTTCAGCCGCTCAATCCCGGCGACGCCTTCGAGGAAGAAGGGAATCAGCGCGACGTTGTGCTCGCGCGCGACGTCGCTGTACATCTCTGCGACCTCGCGCTCGTAGCGGTCGCCCGTCCGCGTCGTCGTCGTAATCATCCCCGCGAGCAGAACCTTCGCGCCGCGCTCCTTGGCGCGCGTGATGATGGCCGAGAGGTTCTTGCGCGTCTCGGCGACGGGCTGGCCGCGCAGGTGGTCGTTCGCGCCGAGTTCGAGGATGACGAAGCGCACGTCGCCGCCTTCGAGCGACCAATCGACGCGGCGCACGCCGCCGGCCGAGGTGTCGCCCGAAACCCCGGCGTTGACGACTTCGTATTGGTATCCGTCCGCGTCGAGCATCGTTTGCAGAAGCGAAGGGTAGCTCTGCGTTTGTTGTAGGCCGTAACCGGCCGTCAGGCTGTCGCCCAACGCGACGATTTTAGGTAGATTCTGACGTGACGGCGCGACAGGAGTCTGCGACGCTACGGCTTGCGGCGACGAGGCGGCGTCCGACTTGCGCGCGCCGTCGGGCTGGTAATCGCCGCCGCACGCCGCAAGGGTTGCGGCCAGAGAGAGAAGGAAGGCGAGCAGAAGATTTCGCATGATTGAATTATACAAAGTTTCCAAAGTTGTCCCATCCGGCGCGGAGTCGCTGACGATTCTGCACGAGCTTGACTTGCAAATTCCTGACGGGCAGTTCGTCGCCGTCGTCGGCCCTTCGGGCAGCGGCAAGTCAACTCTGCTCGGCCTCGTCGCCGGACTCGACGCGCCGACCTCGGGCGAGATACGCATCGACGGCGAGGAGATTACGCGGATGGGCGAAGACGCTTTGGCCGAGCTTCGCGGCCGCAAGATAGGCTTCGTCTTTCAGTCGTTCCACCTCATCCCGTCTCTGACGGCCTTCGAGAACGTCATTGTCCCGATGGAGATTGCGGGCGCGAAGGGCGCGCGCGAGCGTGCGCGCAGGCTCATCGAAGACGTTGACTTGGCGAACCGCGCGCATCATTACCCGTCGCAGCTCTCAGGCGGCGAGCAGCAGCGCGTCGCCGTCGCGCGCGCCTTCGCCAACGACCCTTCAATCATGCTCGCCGACGAGCCGACCGGAAACTTGGACTCGCGCAACGGCCAGCACGTCTTCGACCTCATGGTCGAGATGAACCGCCGACGCGGCGCAACGCTCGTCCTCGTCACGCACGACCACGAATTGGCCGCGCGCGCCGACCGGCGCATCTCGCTACGCGACGGCCGCGTCGTCTCCGACACGGGCGCGGGAGAAGTCGCGGGCGCGGACGCCGCGAAGTCCGTCCGCTCGGACGACGAAGAGTTGGAGGCGACGAGGGCGTGACGTTCATCTTCAACATGGCGCGGCGCGAGATACGTTCTTCTTGGAAGCGCCTGCTCTTCTTTTTCCTGTGCATCGGCATCGGCGTCGGCGCGGTCGTCGCGCTCCGCACGTTTACGCGCAACGCCAACCGCGCGATGACGAGTGAGGCGCGCGCACTGATGACGGCCGAC
>DASUNL010000525.1:0-20105 GCA_036277175.1 Pyrinomonadaceae bacterium
GGAGCGCATCGAGCCTCTGACGGCCGAGGAGCGCGGACTGGCGCGCGCACTCTTCACGTCGCAGGCCGCGCCGTGTCTGAAGTGTCACCTGACGGGCAACGCCGAGCACGACCGGACGGCCAACGCGCCCAACTTCCTACAGGCGGGCGAGCGTCTGAAACCCGACTGGACTTGGCGCTGGCTCTTAGACCCGCAGCGCATCATGCCGGGCACGGCGATGCCCTCGAACCTCTTCAAGCGCGAGGGCGAGCGCTGGGTCTTTAACGGCCCGCTTCCGGCCGGCGCTGAAAATTACAAGGGCGACCACGCGCGCCTGCTCGTCCGCTACATGCTTCAGCTGACGCCGCAGGAGCAGCAGTCAATCGCGGGCGGCACGAGTGCGCCCGCGACGGCCGCACCCGCCGCGCCCGCCGCGCCCACGGGCGTCGCCTCCGCGCACACGGGACTCCGCCCGGCCAACGCGCGCGCCGCGACTCCGAGGGGCGCGCGCGCGTCGGCGTCGAAGACTTCGCGCGCGGGGAAGGCCGTCGTACGCGCGTCGGCGGCGTGGAGAAAGAGTGTGAAGCGTGGCGGCCGCGTCGCGGTGTCGAGGGCGAGGCCGCCGCGCGTGCGCCGCGAGTCGGCCGCCTACGCGCGGGGCGTCGGGCGTTTCTCGCCGTGACGGTTTGGCGTTATCATATTGCCAAATTCTTGTGAGGAGGAATCATCCATGCGTTTGCCACGCGCGCGTTCATTCGTCGCGCTCCTCGTCGCCTTGTGCCTTCTGACCTTCGCCCTCTCGTGCGGGCGCGGCGACGACGACGAGGAGGACGACGGGCCGGCCGGCCCCGAGGCCGCCGACACGACCCTGACGCCCTACACGAGCAAAGGTAACGAAGGCTCGATTGCCGGCGTCGTCAACTTCACGGGCACGGCCCCGGAGGCCCGCGTCATCTCGATGTCGCAGGACTCGGTCTGCGAGTCGTCGAACCCGAACGCGAAGTCCGAGGACGTGGTCGTCAACGGCGACAAGCTTCAGAACGTCTTCGTCTATCTGAAAGACGGGCGGATTGCTGACGGCAACAAGGGCATCAACACGCTTTCTTTCAACGCGCCGGGCGAGCCGCGCGTCCTCGACCAGAAGGGATGCCAGTACGTGCCACACGTCATAGGCATCCAGACGCGGCAGAAGTTGAGCGTCTTGAACAGCGACCAGACGGCGCACAACGTCAACGTGCAGGCGGCGCGCAACGAGGCGTTCAACTCGTCGCAGACCGCCGGACAGCCGCCGATTGAGAAGACCTTCCTGCGCTCCGAGACGCTGATTCCCGTCAAGTGCAACCAGCACCCTTGGATGCGCGCCTACATCGGCGTCCTGAGTCACCCGTTCTACGCGGTGACGGGCGCGGACGGGAAGTTTGAGATTAAGGGCGTCCCGCCCGGCACGTACACGCTCGTCGCGTGGCACGAGAGGTTCAAGGAGAAGACGCTGGGGAACGTCACCGTCGCCGCGAGCGAGACGAAGGGCGACCAGAACTTCACCTTCGAGGCGGCGGCCGCGCAGAGCGAACTCGACGGCGGCTCGTTCACGGTGCTGCCCGCCCTCGAACTCCCCGTCCTGAGCGGCCATCACTGAAAGGCGGTGGCCCAAGTTAACGCATGAAGGAACTCGCACTAGAGATACACACGACGGCCGAGGTGGTGGCCGACTCCGCCGCCGAGGCCGCGCGCGGAGGTCTGCCCGACTATCTTGAGCTGACGAAGCCGCGCATCACCTTTCTCATTTTACTGACGGCCGCCGCGGGCTTCTGCCTCGGCTCGCGCGCGGGCGTCGACTACCTTGCGCTCGCGCACGCGATGGTCGGCATCGGCCTGCTCTCGTCGGGCGTCTCCACTCTCAACCAGTTCATGGAGCGCGACCTCGACCGCCTGATGCGGCGCACGCAGGCGCGACCGCTCCCGGCGGGCCGCATGGCCGCGCGCAACGCCTTTCTTTTCGGCGCGTCGCTCACGGTCGGCGCGGAACTCTACCTCGCAGTCTTCGTCAACCTCCTGACGGCCGCGCTCGGCCTAGTCGTCATCGCTGGGTATCTCTTCTGCTACACGCCCTTAAAGACGAGGACGTCGCTTTCGACCGTGGTCGGGGCGATACCCGGAGCGATGCCGCCTTTGATGGGTTGGACGGCAGCTGCGGGAAGCGCGGGGCTTGAGGCGTGGGCACTCTTCGCCATCCTCTTCGCGTGGCAGTTCCCGCACTTCCTCGCCATCGCGTGGATGTACCGCGAAGACTACGCGCGCGCGGGGATTGTGATGCTCCCCGTCGTCGAGCCTGACGGGCGACGGACGGCGCAGCAGATAGTCGTCTGGACACTCCTTCTCGTGCCGGTGAGCCTCTTCCCGGCCATGCTCGGCACGGCGGGCGCAGTCTACCTCTTCGGTGCGCTCGCATTGGGCCTGCTCTTCATCGCCAGCAGCGTCTCGGCCGCCCTCTCGGCCTCGCGTCAGGGCGCGCGCCGTCTGCTTCTGGCCTCGGTTCTGTACCTGCCGGTGTTGTTCGGTCTGATGGTCGTCAACTCGTGAATCGTGAATCGTGAATCGATGGCCCGTCATTCGACAAGCGATTTGCTATTCATGGCGTGAGACTCTCGAAGACGGATTCACGTTTGACGATTCACGATTCACGATAGGAGAGTGATATGGGTCGCGCTTTGGCCGTGCTCATCTGGATTATGACGGTCGCCTCGGTGGTGATGTTCGTCAACCCGCGTTGGTGGTTCCCGCCCGGCATCACCGAGCACGCCCCGGCCTACGACCGCCAGTTCATCATCACCATCGTCGTCGTCGGCATCGCCTTCGTCACCTCGCAGCTCGCGCTCGGCTACGCCGTCTGGCGCTTCCGCGACACGGGCGACGGCTCGCGCGCCGTCTACTCGCACGGCAACAACCGCCTCGAAATGATTTGGACGGCCATCACGGCCGTCATCTTCATCGGCGTCGCCGTGCTCGGCCAGCAGGTCTGGGCGAATCTACACTTTCAGGCCGCTCCGGCCGGGGCGAACAAAGTCCGCGTCGTCGCGCAGCAGTTCCAATGGAACTTCCACTACGCGGGCACGGACAACACCTTCGGCCGCACCGACCCGCAGAAGATAGACGACTCCGCGCTCAACTTCATCGGCCTCGACGACACGGACGCCGCGGCGAAAGACGACGTGGTCGTGCCGCTCCTCATCACGCAGGTCGATAGGCCCGTCGAGCTGACGATGCGCGGGCGCGACGTAACGCACAGCATTTGGGTTCCGGAGCTTCGCTTCAAGCAAGACCTCGTGCCGGGCTTGGACATCACCGTCCACTTCACGCCGCAGAAGGTCGGACGGTATGAATTGGCCTGCACGGAGTTGTGCGGCCAGCTCCACTACAAGATGAAGAGCTACCTGCTGGTGCTGCCCGCCGAACAGTTCAACGAGTTGATGGCGATGCCGCAGGCGCGCTTCCAGTCGCGCGTCTCCGAGTTGAGCAGGGAATACCCGCTCCCGAAGTACTGACCGCGTAGAGCCTGACAGAGTAGAGCCTGACCCCGACCGAGAGGAGAAGTTTCCAAATGGCAGAGGATGACCCGGCCAACGAGACGCACGAACGGGACGCCGGAGGCGCGGGCGCGCACGACGCGCCCCACCCGCACGACGGGGGCGCGGCCCACTCGCACCACTCCCCGCCGTCGGGCTTCATACGCAAGTACATCTTCAGCGTCGACCACAAGGTCATCGGCATCCAGTATCTCTTACTCGCGCTCTTCTCGGTCTTCGTCGGTCTCATCATGTCGGTCTTGATGCGCGTCAAGCTGACGTGGGAAAACACGCCCATCCCGCTGCTCGAAACGCTGTTCGGCCCGGAGGCCGCGCCGGGCGGCGTGATGTCGCCCGAGTTCTACCTCTCGCTCGTCACGATGCACGGCACGATAATGGTCTTCTTCGTGCTGACGACCGCGCCGCAAGGTGGCTTCGGCAACTACTTCCTGCCCATCCAAATCGGCGCGGAGGACATGGCCTTCCCCGTGCTGAACATGCTCTCGTTCTGGGTGACTCTGGTCGGACTCGTCGTCATCATCTCGGCCATCTTTTTCCCCGGCGCGGCCAGCGTCATTGGCCCGACGGGCGGTTGGACGGGCTATCCGCCCTTGAGCGCCGTCGGCGAACTACTGAACGTCCCCGGACAGGGCACGGGGATGGACTTGTGGATTACGAGCATCGCCATCTTCTGCGTCGCCTCGCTGCTGGGCGCACTCAACTTCATCACGACGCTTCTGAACATGCGCTCGAAGGGGATGAGTCTCATGAGGATGCCGCTCACGTGCTGGTCGTGGTTCACGACGGCCGTGCTCGCGCTCCTCTCTTTTCCAGTCCTCCTCGCGGCCGGAATACTTCTTCTCCTCGACCGTAACGCCGGAACGAGCTTCTTCGTCCCTTCGGGCCTCTGCTGCGGGCAGAACGGCGTGCTCGACCATCAGGGCGGCTCGCCAATCCTCTGGCAGCACCTCTTCTGGTTCTTCGGACACCCGGAAGTCTACATCGCCATCCTGCCGGGCATGGGCGCGACCTCGCACATCCTTTCGACGTTCGCGCGCAAACCCGTCTTCGGCTACCGCGCGATGGTCTTCGCGATGTTCGCCATCGGCCTCCTCGGCTTCTTCGTCTGGGGACACCACATGTTCATCTCGGGCATGAGTCCCTACAGCTCGATGGCCTTCTCGGTGCTCACGCTCTCGATTGGCGTGCCGTCGGCGATTAAGACCTTCAACTGGCTTGGGACTCTGTGGGGCGCGCGGATTCGTTTCTCGACGCCGATGCTCTTCGCGCTCGGCTTCGTCTCGCTCTTCGTCGCGGGCGGCATCACGGGCCTCGTCCTCGGACAGACCTCGCTCGACCTCTCGATGCACGACACCTACTTCGTGCTCGCGCACTTCCACCTCGTGATGGGCGTCGCCGCCATCTTCGGCATGTTCGCCGGCATGTACTTCTGGTTCCCCAAGATGTTCGGGCGGATGATGAGCGAGCGTCTGGGGAAGATTCACTTCTGGCCGACCATCATCGGCGTCTATCTCATCTTCATCCCGATGCACTCGATGGGGCTGGTCGGCATGCCGCGCCGCTACTCTTCGTTTTCAGAGTACGAGTTCTTGGGTCGCGTCCACCCGCTCGTCGTCTTGGTCACGGTCGCGGCCATCGTGACGGCGCTCGCGCAGCTCATCTTCCTCTTCAACTTCTTCTGGAGCATGTTCAAGGGCAGGAAGGCCGAAGCGAATCCTTGGGAGGCGACGACGCTCGAATGGTCGACGACCTCGCCGCCGCCGTTCGACAACTTCGGCGGCAAGGAGCCGGAAGTCTACCGGGGCGCATACGAGTATTCTGTGCCGGGCGCGCCGGATGATTACATCATGCAGACCGACCCGTCCGCATACGACGTCGAACACGGGGAGGAGGGCGCGGGCCGGGCCGCGCCTACGCGCGCAGGTTTAAGGGGTGGTGGTAATGGTCACGACGGTCACGGGCACTAGAGAGCGCACCGCCGAGGGGAAGAAGGGGATTGACCTCGGCGGCAAGAGGCCACGCGGCGGCAACGGCTCGCGCGGGCCGAACGGCAAAGGGCCGGGCGGCGCGGGCGGCGACGGCGGCGGGCAGGAGTGGTCGCCGGAGCGTTACCGCATCGGCCTGCTCGTCGGGCTGGCCTCGATACTGATGATGTTCACGGCGCTCGTCAGCGCCTACATCGTCCGCTCGGGCCTCCCGACCTCGACCGACTGGCGGCCCATCGCGATGCCGCGCGTGCTCATCCTCAGCACCGCGCTCATCATCGTCAGCAGCCTCACGGCGCACCTCGCCGTCAGGGCCGTGAGGTCGGGCGACGAGGGCGCGCAGAGGCGTTGGCTCGCGGCGACGCTCGTGCTCGGACTTGGGTTTCTCGGGTCGCAGCTCTTCGCGTGGCGTGGCTTGGCGGCGCAAGGCGTCTTCCTCGCGTCGAACCCGCACAGCTCCTTCTTCTACCTTCTGACGGGGCTGCACGGCGTACACCTCTTGGGCGGCATCCTCGCCCTCGCCTACGTTTTGGCGCGCGCGCTCATGCGCGACGAGCGGCCGCACGGCGCGGCGCGGCGTCGGGCGACCGTCGAGGCGGCCGCGCGCTACTGGCACTTCATGGACGCGCTGTGGGTCTTTCTCTTCCTTCTACTCTTCGTCTGGAGGTGACGCGGCTTTGACGACTGAAGCGCACGCAGAAAGAGGGCAGGTGATTTCGGCCGACTGGGGCGGCGGCACGCTCCCCTATCGCGTCGGGCACAAGAAGCTCGGCATGTGGCTCTTCATCGTGTCGGACGCGATGACCTTCTCGGCGCTCCTCATCGGCTACAGCTACTCGCGCGCCGGGAGCGACCAGTGGCCGACGCCGTTCCCCTTCTACCCGAGCATCATCTTCTCGACCGTGATGACGCTCTGCCTCCTCACGTCGAGCTACACGATGGTCAAGGCCGTCGCCGCCTCGGCGCGCAACGACCTCCGGGCGACGCAGCGTTGGATACTCGGAACCATCGCTGGGGGCTTGGCCTTCCTCGTCCTCCACCTCATCGAGTGGAAGCATCTGATTGACGAGGGGCTGCGCCCGTTCCAACTCGCGCACCACATGGCCGAGAAGTGGCCCGCCGCCCCGCCGCTCTTCGGCGCGAGCTTCTTCGCGATAACGGGCCTGCACATGTTCCACGTCTTCACGGGCATACTCTACTTGGCGTGGATCATGCTCCGCGTCCGCCGCACGCGGCACGAGGACGTGGAGATAAGCGGGCTCTACTGGCACTTCGTCGACCTCGTCTGGATGTTCGTCTTCCCGCTCATCTACCTGATGTCGGTCGATTACTGAAGAGGAGGCGCGAGGCAAAGATGGCAAGCCCCTTGGACTCGATGAGAGGACTGCTGAAGAAGCAGGACGTGATTCTGATGGCGCTCTGCGCGCTTCTGGCCGTCGGCTTTCTGGCGCTCGCCGCGTCGAACGTCTCTTTGTCGGCGAACTTCCTGACGATTGACAACCTCTTCTTCACGACCGTCTGCATGCTGCTCGCGCTCGTCTTCTTGAGCATCCCGGCGCTCTATCTGAAGGAGCGCGGCGTGCTCGCCAACCCGTTCGCCGTGGGCGGCGAAATCCCGCCTGCCCGCGTCGCCGAGCACGTCCACTTCGAGGGCTCGACGAAACTATTCTTGGCCGTCCTCGCCGGGCTGCTCGTGCTAACGCTCGTCGAGGTGGTGCTGGCCTACATCCACCTGAACCTCGTCCTGATGCTCGTCATTCTGATGGGCCTCTCCGTCATCAAGGCGGCGCTCATCATGGCCTACTTCATGCACCTGAAGTTCGAGCGCCTGAGCCTTGTGCTGACGCTCGTGCCGATTCTCGTCGTCTGCATCTGCCTGCTGCTCGTCTTCTTCCCCGACAGTCGGCGCGCGCACGACCTGCGCTCGACGAAGGGGACGGCGACCGCTCCCGAGCCGGGGGCGGAACACTGACCGGCGGCGAGTCGAAGAAGATGAAGGACGCACTACAGAGAACTTTCGTCGTCGCCGCGTGCGGGCTGCTCCTCGCGGCCGCGCTCGCTTTAGTCTTCGCGCCCGAGGCTTCGGCCCAGTGCGCGATGTGCAAGACGGCCGTGGCGGCCGGGGGCGAGCGCGTGGCGCGGACGATGAACGCGGCGATGCTCGTCCTGCTCGTCCCGCCCGTCGCCATCTTCTGTACCATCTTCGTCGCGGTGGCGCGCGGGCGCAAAAGTTCGGATGGCGAGAACTGAGAGGGGAGGGTTTTGATGGCGGACGAACTCGTGCCGGCCGTGGACGTCGAGCGCAACACGATTCGCGGGCGCGCGTGCCCCGCGTGCGGGGGGAAAATCATCCCCTCGAACCGCGCCGTCTATCAGAGCACGACCGCCCCCGAAGACGTGTTCCCGCTCTGGGAGTGCGAACGCTGCGGCTACGCGGAGCTTTCGCAGAAGAAGGCCCCGCCCCCGAAGCCCGCCCACGCGCCGAAGAAGGCGGGCGGTTGATTGTGGGACGTTCGTAGCGTCCGAGTGTTTTAGTCGATGCCTGAGAGTGACGACGAAATGACGCTGCGCGTGCTGAGACTCTTCGGCGAGTGGGGTCGCGAAGTGCTCGACCTCCACGAGCTGTTCGAGGCGGGCGACAGCAACGACCCGGAAGCGCGCCGCGAGGTCTTCTTCACGGTCGAGCGGCTCGTCGAGGAAGGGCTGCTCGAAGAGCGCGGCAACGACTTCTACGCGCTGACGGACGCTGGGCGAAAGACTGCGGGGAGGGAAGCCGGGGACGGACGCACCGAAAGATGAACGACTCGCCGCTCCCGCACCTAAACGCCGTACTCAACGCGACGAGCTTCATCCTCCTCCTCGCCGGCTTCTACTTCATACGCCGCCGACATATCACGGCGCACCTCGCCTGCATGCTCGCTGCGCTCGGCGTCTCCATCCTCTTCCTCGTCTCCTACGTCGTCTATCACTACAACTACGGGTCGGTGAAGTTTCAGGGCGTAGGCTTCGTGCGCACCGTCTACCTGACGATTCTCGCGACGCACGCCGTGCTGGCCGTCGTCATCGTGCCGCTCATCGCCGTCGCCTTGCGTCGCGCGCTGCGCGGCGACTATGCGCGCCATCGTAAAATCGCGCGCTGGGCGTATCCGCTCTGGCTCTACGTCTCCATCACCGGAGTCGTCGTTTACCTAATGCTCTACAGGCTCTACCCGCGCGGATGAAAGGCCGCTGGGGCGTCGCTCAACGCGAAGGACGATGACAGGCAACGGCGAACAGTTTGCGTCGGATGAGCGGGTCGGCGTGGCCCGGAGGCGGACGCCGTGGGGCTTGGCGGTAGTCGCCGCCCTCTTCGTCATCGTGCCGTTCCTGTACTGGTACGGGACTTGGTTCGGCCGCGAGCTTTCGGACGAGCAGATAGAGGAATATCTGACGAAGGACGACAACCCGCGACACGCGCAGCACGCGCTCTCGCAGATTGCGCAGCGCATCGAAGAGAGGAGGCCGGGCGCGGAGCGTTGGAATCAGCGCGTCGTCGCGTTGGCCGAAAGCCCTGTGACGGACTTGCGCATGACGGCCGCGTGGGTAATGGGCGCTGAGCACACGTCGGAGGAGTTTCGCGCGGCGCTACTTAAGTTACTGACAGACGCGGAGCCGGTCGTCCGCCGCAACGCCGCGCTCGCTCTTGTGCGCTTCGGCGACGCGCGCGCGCGTCCGGAGTTGCTCGCGATGCTTCGGCCCTACTCGGTGAAGTCTCCGGCGACGGGGAAGGCTTTGACCGTGCTCACCGTCGGCGCGGAGGTCAACAGAGAGTCGATGCTCGCGCGCATCGAGCGTGCGGACGGGGGCGTCGCGGAAGTGCGCTCGCCTCTGCCGGGGAAGATAGAGGCGGCGAGCGTGCGCGAAGGCGACCGAGTGGAGGAGGGGGGCGAGTTGTTCGTGCTAGCGACGGAGAGCGAGCACGCGCGCGACGCTTTAATCGGCCTCTACTATTTCGGCGAGGCGGAAGACTTGCCGGAGATTGAGCGTTTCGCGGGCGGGGTCGCGGGGATGTCAGAAGAGGTGAAACGACAAGCGGCGCTCACGGCTGCGGCCGTCACGCGCCGCGCGGCGGCGAAAGATTAAACGCGGGGGACGTTTGCGCGCCGTCTTAGCGCGCGGGCGGCGGTGCGTCCGGGAGGTTGACGCCGTGCATCGCCTCCCAGTCATCGGTCGGAATCATCTCGATGGCGTCCCACGGGCAGCCGTCGAGGAAAGCGCCGTCCGGCCCCTTGCTGATGCACTTCTGACAGCCGATGCAGAGGTAAGGGTCGACCTCGATGCGCCCGAACGGCGGGTGGTCTTCGTCAGGCACCCAGAACATGCAGGCCTCGATGGGGCAATACTCGATGCAGGCGGGCGAGCCGGCGCAGCCCGTGCAGCAGTCGGTCGTGATGGCAAGCAGGCGCGGCTTCTTCTTGCGCGTCGCCTTGCCGTCGCCCTCGGACATGGGCCAGTGTTTCTCGATGACTTCGATCATTCAAACGCTCCGTCGCGGGCGGGGAAAACTCGAAAGGACGACGAAACTTTAACACGCCCCGCGACCACTTAACAAACACTTTCTCCCGGCGAGTTTGGCCGTGATGCCGCGCGCGGCTTCGTGTTAAAATCACGGCCACACGTCAGACGTAAAAACAATCGTTTCTGTCCTGAATGCGGGTCGTGGAAAGGCGACCGGAGCGCAACGCCCGCGCTCGAAACCGAACTTCGCATGGAGACTGTCACCGGAATCTTTAGCTCGCGCGCCGACGCCGAGCGCGCCACCGAACAACTCCGCAACACGGGCATCGACCCCGATAAGATAAGCATGCTCGCGCCGGGCGCGTCGGCCGAAGAGATTGACGACAGCGTGCCGACGACCGAGACCGAGCAGCCCGGCATGGGCGGCGCGCTCGGCGGCACGGTGGGCGGCGCTTTGGGCGTCGCGGGCGGGCTTCATCTGGGCGCGGCCGTGGCGAGCCTGTTCGTCCCCGGCGTCGGGCCGGTGATGGCCGCCGGAATCATCGGCGCGGCCCTGCTCGGCGCGGGCGGCGCGGCGGCGGGCGCGGCCGCCGGAAACGCCATGGAGGACACGGTCGCGGGCGGTCTGCCCGCCGACGAGTTGTACGTCTACGAAGACGCCTTGCGTCAGGGCCGCTCGGTCGTCATCGCCGTCGCCGACTCAGACGAACAAGCGGAAGCTGCGCGCGCGGCACTCACCTCTTCGGGCGCGGAGAGTTTAGACGCGGCGCGCGAGAACTGGTGGGTGGGCTTGCGCGACGCCGAAGAGACGGAGTACGCCGGGGAGGGCCGCGACTTTAAGACTGACGAGCCTGCGTACCGGCGCGGCTTCGAGGCGTCGCTTCACCCTGCGGCGCGCGGCAAGAGTTATGACGAGGACGCCGACCGCCTGCGCAGTTGCTTCGGAAGCCTCTGCACGGAAGAGCCTTTCCGTCGCGGCTACGAGCGCGGCCGGGGCTACGAGCGCGAGATGGCGGAGAAGTACAAGGCTTGAGCGAGACGCTTCTGAACGTCGCCGTCTTCGTCGTCATCCTCGCGGGGAGCTTCCTCATCACCAACTGGTTCGCGCGGACGATGTACCGTCGTTGCGCCGACTGCGGCACGCTCAACGCGAAGCGGCGCGACCGCTGTCGGGCGTGCGGGCGTGAGTTCGGATGAACGTCGGCGCGCGAGCGGCCGAGGAGACTTTTTAATGCGACGCCCGACCATCCTTTTCGCCTTCCTCCTACTCGGGACTTTAATTTTGAGCGACGAAGAGACGACCAGAGCGCAGCCAGCACAGACGCCGGTTCCGACTGAATGGCTGACGCACGCCGAGCAGACCGACTATCGCGAAACCCCCGACTACGAAGCCACGCTCGCCTACGCGCGACGACTCGACGCCGCGTCGCCGTGGGTGCGACTCACGGAATTCGGCCGGAGCGGCGAGGGGCGCGCGCTGCCCTTGATGGTCATCGCGAAAGGCAACGCAGGCGCGTCTCCCGAGGCCGCGCGGCGCGCGGGTCGCGCAATAGTCCTGATTCAAGCGTGCATCCATGCGGGCGAGACCGACGGCAAGGACGCGGGACTCGCACTCGTGCGCGACATCGCTGTCCTCAAGACGCACGAGGCTCTGCTCGAACGCGCCGTCGTCCTCTTCATCCCCATCTTCAACACGGACGGCCACGAGCGTCGCAGCCCCTACAATCGCATCAACCAGAACGGCCCGGCCGAGATGGGCTGGCGCGGCAACGCCTCGAACCTCAACCTCAACCGCGACTACCTCAAGGCCGACGCGCCCGAGACGCGCGCGTGGCTGCGTCTCTGGAACGAGTGGACGCCCGACCTCTTCCTCGACTGCCACGTCACCGACGGCGCTGACTTTCGTTATCACGTCACCTATCAATTCGAGCAGCACGAGAACGTCGCGCCGAGCGTGCGCGCGTGGTCGAGGGAGGCGTTCGAGGGGCGCATCATGCGCGCGGCCGAGCGCGGCGGCTATCTCTACTCGCCCTACATGGTCTTCCGCGACAACCGCGACCCGCGCAAAGGCATCGACAGCTTCATCGCCACGCCGCGCTTCGCCACCGGCTACGTGCCCGTCGTCCGCAACCGCCCCGCGCTCCTCATCGAGACGCACATGCTCAAAGACCACCGCTCGCGCGTGCGCGGCACTTACGACCTCTTGCGCGCCGCGCTCGAAGAGGTGAACCGCGACCCCGAAGCGTTGACGAGGGCGGGCCGACAGGCCGACGAGCAGACAATCGCGGACGGCGGAAGGTACGACCCCGCCAAGAAACTCGCCTTGAGCGTCGCGCTGACGGACACGCCGACGCAGAAACTTCTCAAAGGCTTCGAGTACAGGACGGAGCTGAGCGACGTCTCGGGCGACGTGCGCGTCGTGTGGAGCGACAAGCCTCAAGACCTGAACGTGCCCTTCTACACGGAGGCGCGCGCCTCCGCTTCGGTCGCGCCTCCGCTCTACTACGTCGTGCCACCGCAGTGGACTTCCGTTATCGAAGTCCTCGGCGCGCACGGGCTGCGTCTTCAGCGTCTCGCGTCGCCTTTAACGATTGATGTCGAGAGCTATCGTTTCTCCGAGGTGAAGTGGGGCGCGCGCTCGTTCGAGGGGCGCGTGCTCGTCTCGTTCAAGACGGAGACGGTGCGCGAGCGTAGGACGTACCCAGCGGGCTCGGTCGTGGTGTCGATGGCGCAGCCGGCGGCGCGCGCCGCGTTGCATTTGCTCGAACCCGACGCGCCCGACTCGTTCGTCGTGTGGGGCTTCTTCAACCCCATCTTCGAGGCGAAGGAGTACGGTGAGAACTACGTGCTCGAACAACTCGCGCGCGAGATGATGGGGAAGGACGAGGCGCTCAGGCGTGAGTTCGAGGCGCGCGTGGCGAACGACCCGAAGTTCGCCGCGTCGACCTCCGACCGTCTACAGTTTTTCTACGAGCGTTCGCCCTACTGGGACAGGCGGATGAACCTCTACCCGGTCGCGCGCGTCACCGCGCCTCTCACGGCGCGCTTGACGGACTTCAAGTGAAGATGTTGAGAGGCGCGCTGTTTAGGCGTCGAGGGTGTCTGGAAAAATGAGGAGGGGGCGAGGCCGTTTGAAGGCTCGTCCCCTCTTCGCTTGAGCTGTCTGATTGTCCGGGGTCGCTTAGACCGTGCGGCGTCCAGTGAGAAGCTGGATGAGCAAAATCACGAGGGCGACGACGAGAACGATGTGAATCAGATTGCCGACCACACCCGTGCCGAAGCCGATGAGCCACAGGATCAGAAGCACCACAAGAAGTGTCCACAACATGTTAGCCTTCTCCTTTTTGAGCGTCGTTTCTAAGTTTTGGTTCTACCGAACCCACCTGCCAGAGGGATGTGCAACGGTTGTGCCAACAGTTCGACGGCCATCAACTCGTCGGCGTAAACAGTCTAAACAGAGCGTTTAAGGTACTCACTCGGTCAAGTCGAGAGAGTCGGGAGGATGCCCGTTTTGTACTGAAACGTGCCGTCGAATAAAAAGCGGCTGTGTCCTAATACAAGCCATGACCGCAACTTGTCCCAAAGGCGACGGCGACGGGCGGCAACTTCTTGAAAGCCCGGCTCATCGGAAAGGCGGAGGCTCATTCGCGCGCGCGGCTCGGTCCAGACAGAAACAACCCCTTCAGGCTCGTCATTTGATAAGACGCTGGACTAACGGGGAGGCCGGCTGGTAAAGTGTAAATGCCTCGTCGCGGTCGCCCCGGACTCGCGCCGAACCGCAAAACGTCTCACAGGTGGGCCTACTCAGTAACCCGCAGTGAAGTCTCCGGTCAGAACTCTTTGTAAAACCCGACACAGGTGTTAAGGCGCGGCCGTCCCCCTTTTTAACGCGGCGCGTTTTAGGTCAAAGGACTTTATGCCATTCACACGTCTCATCCCCCGCACACAGAAGGCGAATCTGATGGCCGCCGGCGTAATGCTCTCGGTGGTGATTGTCGCCCTCGCAGTCTCCGGAATGTTCCCGCGCCAGCCCGAGCCCGTCGTGCGCGCCATCAACTACACCGCTCTTCGAGAGATGGCCGAAGCAGGTACGGGCACGCTCGTCCGCTTAGACGGCGAGACGGTCAGCGTCGCGCAGGCCGACGGCACTTTCGTCGAGGCGGTCGTGACCGTCCCGGCCGCGCAGCAGGAGATTGCCGAAGCCTACGCGAAGAAAAAAGTTCCGGTCGAGTACGCTTCGCTGCGCCCCGGCATGTGGGCCACGGCGCTCGGCTGGGCCTTCCCGCTCCTGACCTTCTTCGCCCTCGGCTTTATCGGCTGGCGCGTCTACGCCGGGATAGGCGGCGGCGGCGAGTTCCGGCTCGACGACGCGAGCGGCATGCAGGACGTGAATTTCGACGACGTGGCCGGCGTTGACGAGGCGAAGTCGGAACTGGCCGAGACGATTGACTTCCTACGCGACCCGCTCAAGTTCGGACGCCTCGGCGGACGCGCCCCGCGCGGCATACTCCTCTCCGGCCCTCCGGGCACGGGCAAGACACTTCTCGCACGCGCCGCCGCCAACGAGGCGCAAGTGCCTTTCCTATGGGTTTCGGGGTCGAGCTTTCAGGAGAAGTTCGCTGGCCTCGGAGCGGCGCGCGTCCGTCGTCTGTTTGCGCGCGCGCGCAAGCTCTCGCCCTGCGTCATCTTCATCGACGAGATTGACGCGCTCGGGCGCAGTCGCGGTCGCGGCGGCGACTCCGCCTCGGCCGACCAAGACCAGACGCTTAACCAACTCCTCGTCGAGATGGACGGCTTCGACCAACTGTGCGGCGTCGTCGTCCTCGCCTCGACCAACCGTCCCGACATTCTCGACTACGCGCTCACGCGCCCCGGCCGCTTCGACCGCGAGATAACCGTCAACCTCGCCGACCTGCGCGGCCGCGAGCAAATCCTGCGCGTCCACGCGCGCAAGGTGCAGCTCGACGAAAGCCTCGACCTCCACTGGATAGCGCGCGGCACGCCCGGCTTCTCCGGCGCTGACCTCGCGAACCTCTTGAACGAGGCGACCATCGCCGCGACGCGCGACGGCTCGCAGTCGGTCAGACGGCCGCACGTCGAATACGCGCGCGACAAGATTCTGATGGGCGTCGAGCGCCACGGCTTCATGATGGACGAGAGCGAGCGTTACGCGACGGCCGTTCACGAGGCGGGCCACACGGCCGTCGGCCTCGACGTCAAGTTCGGCGACCCCGTCCACAAAGTCTCCATCCTCCCACGCGGCCGCGCCCTCGGCGTGACGATGTCTCTGCCCGAGCGCGACCGTCTGATGAAGACGCGCGAGTATCTCGAAGACCAAGTGGCGATGCTCCTCGGCGGTCGCGCGGCCGAGCAGCTTCTGCTCGACACGATGACGGCCGGCGCGTCGAACGACATCGAGCGCGCCGTCGAAATCGCGCGCAAGATGGTCGCCGAGTACGGCATGAGTCCGCTCGGGCCGATTCACCTCGGCAAGCCCGAAGACCCGCGCAGCCAGTCAATCCTCGACCGCATCGAGCAGGAGACCAACGCCATCATCAACGCGCAGCTCGAACGCGCGCGCGAAATCGTCGACGCGCGCCGCGCCGAAATCGCGCGCCTCGTCGATGGCCTGATGGAGCGCGACACGCTCGACCAAGATGAGATACACGAGTGCTTCGGCGTGAAGAGGGAAGACGCCGCCTGAAAACTCGGCTTCAACCTTTTCTTCAACTCCGGGGGCTTAACTCCAACACAACACTTGCGGGGCGGGCGCGTTTCAAGGACGCGCCCGCCCCGCAACTTTTTTGCAAATCCGTCGTCGCGGCGGGATTTCGGCTTGCCTCGCCGCCCGTTTCTCTTGTAAGTTTTTGCCGAATGATGACAAAGAGGGCGAGCGCAGCGGCCACTTTCGCCTTTCTCGTTCACCGCTCCCGATAAACGCACGCGCGATGGCTTACCCCGGCGTCGAACGCCTCGAACTCCCCGTGCTTCAGGAACTCGTCGCGACGGGCGGCGCGGAGGACGTGCGTTTCCTCTACGACCGACTCGTCGGCTACTTCCCGCAACTCGACGAGGCGGAAGTCCGTCCACACGCGAACGGACATCGACGCGGCTGGCGCAGGCTCGTCCAGACGGCGGGCCGCGCGCTCGACGACAAGCGACAGATTGAGCGCCGACGCGGCTTCTGGACGATTACGCCCCTCGGGCGCAAGCGCGTCGCCGACGAGGACTTGCAATTTAGTCTGACTGACTCTCATCAACACGACGCGACGCCCGCGACCGCCGAGCTTTCACACGCCGACGTGCAGCAGATGCTCTGCGACATCGGGCGCACGCTCGGCCACCACACGGAGCGCGAGTTCGATTACTACGACGTCGTCTGGCGCGCGGGCGAGGACAGCCCGCGCCTGAGCCACGTCTTCGAGGTGCAGCGCAAAGGCAACGTCGATGCTGCGCTCGCCAAACTCAAGCGCGCCTACGACGCGCAGAGGTCGAAGCCTTTTCTAATCGTCGCCAGCGAACGCGACTCGCGCCGCGCCGAGATGCAGACGAGTCTTTCGCGCACCGGCGCGTTCCACGAAATAGGCCGCGTCACGACCATCCTCAGTTTTGAACAACTCCGCCGTCTCCACCGCGCGCTTCACTCGGTCGAAGACGTGCTCGGACATTTCTTCGAGCGATGAACGCCACGCCCCCACTCCGCCAGCAGTACTTGGACGTGAAGCGCCGACACCCCGACGCCTTGCTCCTCTTCCGCATCGGCGACTTCTACGAGGCGTTCGACGACGACGCGCGCCTGCTTGCGCGCGAGCTTGACATCGTCTTGACCTCGAAGCCGATGGGCCGCAACGTCCGCGTGCCCTTAGCGGGCATCCCGCAGCACAGCCTCGAACGACACCTCGCCACGCTCATCGGCAAGGGCCACCGCGTCGCCATCTGCGAACAACTCTCGGCGACGCCCGTCAAAGGCGGCCCCGGTCGCGGACTCATCGAGCGCGACGTGGTGCGCGTCGTCACGCCGGGCACTGTGCTTGAGCCGGGCCTGCTTCAAAGCAAAGTCAACAACTACCTCGCCGCCTTCGTCACCGACGGGAGACGCGCCGGCATCGCCTACGCAGATGTGACGACCGGCGACTTCGCCGCGACCGAGGTTGCCGCCGCGTCGGCCGCCGGGGAGCTGCAACGCATCGCCCCTTCGGAACTGCTCGTGTCGTCGAAGCTCGAATTCGAGCGCGCGAGTTTGCCGGGCTTCATCACGCGGCGGCCCGACGCGACCTTCGACGCGGCGCGCGCGAAGAAAGAGCTTCTCAGTCACTTCGGCGCGCGCACGCTCGCCCCGTTCGGACTCTCGAAGTGGCCGCTCGCGGTCGCGGCGGCGGGCGCGCTCGTCGCCTACCTGCGCGAGACGCAGACAGTCGCGGCCGGTCAGTTGACGCGCCTGACGAGCTATCGCACCGAAGGCTACATGACTCTCGACGAGCAGACCGTCCGCAGCCTCGAAATCTTCGAGAGCGCGGGCGGCGCGCCGTCCCTCCTTCAAACGCTCGACGAGACGCGCACCGCGATGGGCGGACGCCTCCTGCGCCGTTGGCTGCGCCAGCCCTTGCTCGACACGGCCGAGATTGTGCGTCGGCAGGAGCACGTCGCGTGGCTCGTCGCTGAGCGAGAGGCGCGCGCCGAAGCTTTCGCGGCGTTGGAGATGGTTCACGACGTCGAGCGTCTGACAGCGCGGACGCGCGCCGGACTCGCGACGCGCTCCGAAGTGCTCGCGCTCGGCCAGAGTCTCGAAATAATTCCGCGCCTGCGCGCGGTTCTTCAGCGCGACGCGCGTCGCTTCGGCGCGCTGCTCGCCTCGCTCCCCGCGTGCGAGCGCGCCGTCAAACTCATCTCGACGGCGATTAACGACGCGCACACGTCGCGCGCGGAGTCGGTCGGCATCATCCGCGACGGCTACTCCGAAGAACTCGACTCTCTGCGAAAGCTTCTGCGCGACGGCAAGACCTTCCTCGCCGAGATGGAGCAGCGCGAGCGAGCGCGGACGGGCATACGGAGTCTGCGCGTCGGCTACAACAAGGTCTTCGGCTACTTCATAGAGGTCACGCGCCCGAACCTGCATCTCGTCCCCGACGGCTTCACGCGCAAGCAGACGCTCGCCGCCTCTGAACGCTTCATCACGCTCGAACTCAAGGAGCACGAGACGCTCGTACTAAACGCGCAGGAGCGCATCGTGGAGCTTGAGCAGGGTTTGTTCCGCAAGGTCTGCTCCGAGATAGGCGTGCTCCGCGACGAAATCCTCGCCGCCGCCGCGACGCTCGCGCACTTGGACGCGGTCGCGTCGCTCGCGCACAACGCAGATCGTTGGAGTTGGGTGAGGCCGGAAGTGGTGGACGCGCCCGCGCTCAATATCTCCGAGGGCCGCCACCCCGTCATCGAGCGCATGCTCGAAGACGAGCGCGAGTTCGTGCCGAACGACACTCATCTCGGCGGCGACGACGGCCCGCAGGTGGCGCTCATCACGGGGCCCAACATGTCGGGCAAGTCGACTTACCTGCGGCAGACGGCTCTCATCGTCCTGCTCGCGCAGGTCGGCTCGTTCGTGCCCGCGCGCCGCGCCACCGTAGGCATCACCGACCGCATCTACACGCGCATCGGACTCTACGACCGCATCGGCAGCGGCGAATCGACCTTCATGACCGAGATGGTCGAGACGGCGCACATCCTTCATCACGCGACGCCCGCGTCGCTCGTTTTTTTGGACGAGCTGGGGCGCGGCACTTCGACCTACGACGGGCTGGCCGTCGCGCGCGCCGTGCTCGAATACCTGCACAACCACCCGCACCTGCGCCCGCGCACGCTCTTCGCCACGCACTACCACGAGCTGACGGAGATGGCGGACGTGCTGCCGCGCGTCGAGAATCTGCACGTCGGCGTCGCGGAAGAAGACGACGGGATAGTCTTCCTCTACAAGATTTCGCCGGGCGCGGCGGGCCGCAGTTTCGGCGTCTACGCGGCGAAGCTGGCGGGGCTGCCGCGACCCGTGATACGTCGCGCCGAAGAGTTGCTTCGTGAGTACGAATCGAAGGGCGGGGAAGTCTACGCGGACGTGGAGGCGGAGAAGGCTCTGGCCGAACAGCTCAACGCGCCCGCACAGGCTGCGACGGCGCGCGACGAGCGTCTGTTGCGCGCGCTCTTGGAAGTTGACCCCGACGCGCTCTCACCCGTCGAAGCGTTGATGAAGCTCTTCGAGCTGAAGAAACTCGCCGAGTCTGACGCGCCGAAAAACGTCAGAGTGGTAAAGACTGCGTGAGTGCAAGGTTCAACGCGGAAGGCGTTTGAGATTTAAGATTTCAAATCCGAGATTTCAAATCCCAAACGAGCTTTATCCCTCAACGTTCATCTTTTCTCCACCGGGTCGGTGTGAATCTGCACGCGCGAGCGTGGGATTTCGGCCTCGATGGCGCGTATCACCTTGACGGTCAGGTCGTGCGCCTCGACGAGGCTTTGGTCGCGCTCGACTTCGAGGTGCATGTCGATGAACTTGAGCGCGCCCGAACGTCGCGTCCGCAGGTCGTGGAAGCCGACGACGCCCTCCGGCTTGAAACGCGCGACGACGCGCGCCACCGCCTCGTCCACTTCGGGCGGCAGCTTCCTGTCCATCAGAACGTCAATCGACTCGCGCGCGACGCCGAGGGCAGACCAGAGGATGTAGCCGGAGATGCCGAGCGAGATGACGGGGTCGGCGAGTTGCAGGCCGGTCGTGGCGACGACGAGGAGGGCGAGGAGCGCCGCGCCGTTCGTGAACACGTCCGAGGCGTAGTGTGCGGCGTCTGCGTTCAGCGCGGGCGATTCCGTTTCGCGTGAGACGGCGCGGAGTTTGCGCACGAGCAGCGCGCTCGCCACGGCCGCGATTAACATCGAGGCGACGCCGAGCCACTCGGAACTCGTCTCGAACGGGCGGTAAAGTCTTTCGACGGCCTTGACGATTAGGTAGACGCCGGAGGCCGTGATGACCCCGGCCTGAAAAAGTCCGGCGAGCGACTCGGCCTTGCCGTGGCCGTAG
>DASUNL010000526.1:0-32439 GCA_036277175.1 Pyrinomonadaceae bacterium
CGCGGCCGCGTGGAGACTCGCGGCCGCGTCGCCGTTGACAGCCCGTGTGTCGGTGAATATATTGTGCCCGCCTCGCGGGCGGCTCACCATTCCTCGCCGAGCAAACCGCTCACGCTCGCTCGTTGCTCACAAGCGGCCTTCCACGTGCGGCCTCGCCCCTTAGTGTCGGCGGTTGATTTCGTTCCCGAGCAGACACCCATCACAGGAGGCAAACAATGAAAGAGATAATGGTGAAGATTTTTATCTTCTGCCTCGTGCTGATTCTCCTCATCGTCGAGGTGCTGAGGATTCAAATCGAGTTCTGGGAGATCGTCATCAAGATCGCGGTCTTGGTGCTCACCCTCGTCATCATCGTCGTCGAGGTCAGGGTCGTGGAGAAGGCCAAGAAACAATGCCGCGCCTTCATCTACCAGAGCAAGAGTGAACTCCGCAGCATCGTCCTCTGCGCGAACGATCAGGGCGACGAGACAAAGGATTTCATCAAGGTCGGCGAAGGCATGGTGCCGTGCGACCGCGTCGTCAACTGCTTCTTCGAGCCTTTATAGACGGCCCGCGGCCGAAGGCTTCGACGAAAAAAGTTCCGTGGGCGGGAGCGCAACGGCAACCGCCCACGGAACTGTGCTGACGACCTGCGCAGGGCGTCGACTCTCATCGCGCCGGGGCGTTAGGACATGAGCCGGGTCGTGTTCAGGGCTTGGCCTCGTACACTAAATTGAAAGGCGTCTCGGTCGCACGCCGGAAGTGTGTGAACCCGCCCTTGGTGACGACTTCGCGCATGCGCGCTTCACCGGCCTGCGCGCCGAGCGCGAGACCGACCTCCTGCGACAGAGAGGCGGGCGTGCAAATCAGCGTCGAGGCCGAGTAGAAGGCGCGCCCGATGGGGTTCAGATTGTTCTCGACTTCGTCGTTGGCGAAAGGCTCGACGATCATCCACGTCCCGCCGGGCGCTAAAGACTCTTTGACGTGCGCGGCCGCGCCGACGGGGTCGCCCATGTCGTGCAGGCAGTCGAAGAAGGTCACGAAGTCGTAGTCGTCGCCGGGATAGTCTTTCGCCTTGGCGACCTCGAAACTCACGCGCCCGCCGACCCCGCTCGCCTCGGCCCTCTGCCGCGCCATCTCGATAGACCCGTCGTGGTAATCGAAGCCGACGAACGTCGAGTCGGGGTAAGCCTGAGCCATCAGGATGGTCGAGGCCCCCAGCCCGCAGCCGACGTCGGCGACCTTCGCGCCCGCCTTTAATTTTTCCTCGACGCCGTCGAGAGCCGGAATCCAAGAGTTGACTAAACTGGCGGCGTAGCCGGGGCGGAAAAATATCTCAGTCCCGCGAAACAGTCCGTGGTCGTGCTCGTGCCAGCCCAAGCCCTCGCCGGTGCGAAACCGCTCAATCATCTTCGGCACGGCGCGGAGCGCGGAGACGGCCATCAGGAATGCTCCGGGCAGGTAGGCCGGACTCGTCTCGTCGGCCAGCGCGAAGGCTTGCTCCTCCGAAAGATAGTAGCGGCCCGTGGCCGCCTCTAACGAGACGTAGCCTCCCGACGCCTGCGAGCAGAGCCATTCGCGCACGTAACGCTCGCTCGTCTCTGTGCGTTGCGCCAACTCGGCGGGCGTCAAAGGCTCTCCGGCCTTCGCCAGCGCCTTGTAAAGGCCGAGACTCTCGCCGATGACGACCAGACCCGCGTGAAAAGCCGCCCCGAAATCCGTGATGCCCGCGCCCAACAATTGATTCAGCTTGTCCTCATTAATAGCCACTACGAAACTCCTTTCGACAGTCAGGGAAAATTTAAGTAATGCGAGGACTGCGGCGCGGCCGGTCGAATGAGTGATTAGGCCGCGCCTCCTTTAGCGCGGCTCCGCCGGCGGGGAGAGACTTATCGCGCGCAACCCCGCGACCAACCCGCCGATGATCACAAACCAACGCGCCCAGTTCCACGTCTTGAACCGATTGACCAAGGCCGTAATCTCCTCACCGCTCAACCCCGCGCCGCGCGTGACCTGTGTCTTTTGCAGGATGGGGATGAAAAACAGGAACGTCGCGAACATGATAATTATCCCCGACAGCCCCGCCACCAAAGCCCACGTCCGCTGCGGCCGGGGCATCCACCACGACGTGATGATTAACGCCAGCGAGCAGAGGTAGTACGCGGGGCTGAAGATGATGAAGAACTTACTCTGAATGCCGCCGTAGGGCCACGCCATCACGGACTCGGGCGGCGACCCGGCCCAGAGCGGCGTGAGAACCATGTGCTCGAAGATGCCGCCCCCCGTCAGGAGGAGCGCGGCCACGACGAAGAGCCGCAAGACGGCTTGCGGGACTGCGGAGCGTTTCGACATTTGCTTGGGGACTCCTTTCGCAGAGGGGTTGAACGGGGCGGGCCTCTTCTATCTCAAATCACGGGTGGAGGTCAACACTTCGACGCCGGTCGTCGTGCGCGTTCATCGGCGGGTCGTCAACCTTCGTCTACTCGACGGCGATTACTTTGAAGCGCAGCGTCCTGTTCCAGCGCCGCTCGGCCACGCGCTCGATTTCGTCCGAGACGACGGTGAAGACTATCTCGCGTTCGCGCGAGCCGTGACGGAGACGCCTGAGCGCGCGAAACTCACCGAGGTTCGTCCACTCGAAGCGCACCGCGTGGTGCATCGGCGCGCGAAAGGGAGGGACGAGCGACAGGCCGAGGCGTCTGTCGCCGCGCACCTTCGCGCGGTAGTGCATGCCCGCTTCGAGCGTGCCCGCGTAAGCGTTGATGGTGCGGGAAGCGTCTTCGCGGGAGATGTCTTCAAAACGCATGATGTCGAAGCGATAACGATAACCGCCGAAGCCCCTGTCGGGCGCGTCGCGCAGCACGCCGACGACCGTCACCCGCGCGCGCCCGTTGCCGAATTCGCCCGACGCGATTTTGTCGACGTCCCTCCTGATTACGTCGCGCCGCCCCTCGTCCGCGTAAACGAACCCGACGCCGAATTGCGTGCGAAGGCTCGGCCCGCACAGCTCGTCAATGAGATACGCCGTCTCATGACCCATCTGGTACGTGGCCGTGAGGCGCACGGTCTTGTCGAAGTAGAGTCGCGGGCTTTTGAACACGTCGCAGAAGTCGACCGTCGGGATTTGACCCGCGCCCCCTTGCGCGGCTTCCGTCTCTTGAGCCGCGACACGAAACCGATTGCCGACGGAGGGAGAGCCGTTTAGTAACGTGACAACTAACAACAGACTCGTGAGTGTTCTCATGATTTTCCTCGGACAGCTTACCCTGAACGTCGAGCCGTTGAAATTCTTGTAAAGAAGAAAGCCGAGAGTCGGAGTCGAGGAGTTGTAGACGGAAGCTCGCGAGTTCGGCGCGGCGCGTGGTGTGGTATCATCCCGCGGTTTTGTAAAGCCTCAAAAAAAGATGCCGGGTGAGGGGGACTAGCGCGAGCCTTTATGCCGAGAAGCGTGGATTTTGCCGCCGACATCATCCTCGTTTGCAACAGCCTTGACGCAGGTGGTATCGAACGTGTCGTCTCCACGCTCGCCAACGAGTGGAGTCGTCGCGGGCGACGGGTCGCGGTCGTGACGCTCTACGACCGTCGCCGGTTCTACGAACTCGACCCGGCCATCCACCACGTCGTCTTAGACCGGGCGGGCCTCAACCGCGTGGCCGACCTGCTCCGCTGGGTCGCGGCGCGGCTGAGGAGCGAAGGGCCGCCGCGCTGGTGGCTCGTCGGCGTCTTAGCCGCCGCACTCTACCGCGTCTCCTACAGACGCCTCTACACGACTTATCACGGCTTCGTCTACGCCTTCGAGGCCATGCTCCTGCGGCGCGCGCTACGGCGCGTCGAGTCGCCGCTGGTCGTGGCCCTCGGCACTCCCATCAACATCGTGGCGCTCAAGGCGTGCCGGGGGCTGGGGCGGCGGCTCATCATCTCGGAGCGCAACGACCCGAAGCGGCTCTCGCGTTACAAGCGTTGGGACGTGATGGCGCGACGGCTCTACAACTGCGCCGACCTCGTGACGGCGAACACGCGCGGCGCGCTCCGCGACATGAGCGAGTACGTGGACGCGGCGAAGCTGGCCTTCGTCCCCAACCCGCTCGCACTCCCGAACGCGCATGACGGCAACGGCCACGCCGCGCCCTCGCACCCGCCCGTCATCCTCAACGTCGGTCGCATGGTGTTGGACAAGGCGCAGGACGTTCTGCTCGCGGCCTTCGCGCAACTCGGCGACGAGTTCGAGGCGTGGCGACTGGCGCTCGTCGGCGACGGGCGGCTCGAAGAGGGGTTGCGCGTGCAGGCCGCCGGACTCGGACTGGACGGGCGCGTCGAGTGGCACGGCGTCGTCGAAGACCCTTACGTCCTCTACCGCTCGGCGACTATCTTCGCGCTGCCCTCGCGCGTCGAGGGGACGCCCAACGCCCTGCTCGAAGCGATGAGCTGCGGGCTGCCCGTCGTGGTGAGCGACGGCGCTCCCGGCCCGCTCGAACTCGTCGAGGACGGGGTGACGGGCCTTGTCGTCCCCGTCAACGACGCGGCCGCCCTCGCCGCCGCCCTGCGACGCTTGGCGAGCGACGGAGAACTGCGCTCGCGTCTGGGCGAGGCCGCGCGCGCGCGCGTCTCCGAGTTCGAGCTGCCGCGTGCGCTGGCCGCGTGGGAGTCGGTCGTCGGCCTCGCGCGCTCAAACGGGCACACGGGTATGTTCTGAATGTCATCCCCGCGAGCATCGAGGCGTCGTCCCGTAACGGATGCGTCGCCCACGTTGCGCGAGCGGGTCGCGGTGCTGCGCAACGTGCCGCCGTTCGTCCGCCTCGTGTGGCGGACGCACCGTGGCCTGACCGTGGCGATGGTCTTGCTCAGGCTCGTGCGCGCCTTCGTCCCCGTCGCCGTGCTCTGGGTCGGCAAGCTCATCATCGACGCGGTGGTCGCCGCGCGCGGCGGGGAGCTAGACACACGGCAGCTCTGGCGTCTGGTCGCGTTGGAGATTGCGCTCGCGTTCGCGGGCGAGACTCTGGCGCGCGTCTCCTCCGTCGTCGAGAGTTTACTGGGCGACCTCTTCTCGAACCGCACGAGCGTCCTGCTCATGCAGCACGCCGCGTCGCTCGACCTTTACCAGTTTGAAGACCCGGCCTTCTACGACCAGCTCGACCGCGCGCGCCGACAGACGACCGGCCGGATAGGACTGCTCGCGCAGCTCCTCTCGATGGGGCAGGACGCCTTAACGCTCCTCGGCCTCGGCGCGGTGATTCTGACTTACAGCCCTTGGCTCCTGCTCCTGCTCGCGCTAGCGGTCGTCCCCGGCTTCCTCGGCGAGGCGCACTACGCTTCGCTCACCTACTCGCTCCTCTTCCGCTGGACGCCGGAGCGTCGCCAACTCGACTACCTGCGCCTGCTCGGCGCGAGCGACCGACCGGCGAAGGAAGTCCAGATGTTCGGCCTCGCGCCTTGGCTCGTCGAGCGTTACCGCACGCTCTCCGACAAGTTCTACGAGGCGAACAAGCGGCTCACGATACGCAAGTCGGTCGTCGCCTCGGCGCTCTCCGTCATCGGTCTGCTCGGCTACTACGGCGCGTACGCCGTCATCCTCCTGCGCACCGTGAGCGGCGCGATCACGCTCGGCTCGCTCACCTTTCTCGCCGCCTCCTTCATGCGCAGCCGCGACCTCATCCAAAGACTGCTCGGCGGCGCGGGCGACATCTACACGCAGGCGCTTTACCTCAAAGACCTCTTCGACTTCTTCGAGACGAAACCGACGGTCGTCGCGCGCGGGGGCGCGCCCCCTGTGCCCAAGCCTTTCGCGCAAGGGTTCGTCTTCGAGGGCGTCGGCTACCGATACCCCGGCAGCGAGACGTGGGCGTTGCGCGACGTGAGTCTCACCTTGCGGCCGGGCGAGCGACTGGCGCTCGTCGGCGGCAACGGCGCGGGCAAGACGACGCTCGTCAAGCTGCTCGCGCGGCTCTACGACCCGACCGAGGGGCGCATCCTCCTCGACGGCCGCGACCTGCGCGAATACGACCTCGCCTCCCTGCGCCGCAGCGTCGGCGTCATCTTCCAAGACTTCTACCGCTACGACCTGCGCTTTGACGAGAACATCGGCGTCGGCGAAATCGAGCGCGTGCGCCAGTACCTCGACGTCGCGGACGCGCGCACCGCGAACGAGGAGACACGCGACGTGTTGAAGAAAGACGTGACCCGCGAAGCGTCGGCGAAAGGTGCGAGCCAAGACGCATCGACGAAAGAGGCGGGCGGCGACGTGAACGACGAGACGCCGCCCGTCATCGTCTCGGCGGCGGAGAAGTCTCTCGCCGACGCGCTCCTCGCACGCCTGCCCGAAGGGTACAGGCAAATGCTCGGGCGTCGCTTCGAGGGCGGCGTCGATTTGTCGGGCGGCGAGTGGCAGAAGATTGCGCTCGCCCGCGCCTACATGCGCGACGCGCAGGTGCTCATACTGGACGAGCCGACCGCCGCGCTCGACGCGCGCGCCGAGTACGAAGTCTTCCGACGCTTCGCCGAGCTGATGCGCGGGCGCATGGCCGTCATCATCTCGCACCGCTTCTCGACCGTCCGCATGGCCGACCGCATCGTCGTCTTAGACGACGGCCGCCTCGTCGAAGAGGGCACGCACGCCACACTCGTCGCGGGCGGCGGCCTCTACGCCGAACTCTTCGCGCTCCAAGCCGAAGGCTATCGCTGACACGCGCCTCGTGCGGCGGCCGACTCCGGTGTTAAAGTAGCTCCCTCAAAAAGTGATGCAGGCCCAAGACCCAAACTTCGAGAGCCGTGTGCGCGAGAGTTTCGCGCGCCAGCGTTTGATGCAGACGCTCGGGGCCGAGCTGACGCTCGTCGAGCCCGGCGTGGTCGAAATCGAGCTGCCTTACCGCGCCGACCTCACGCAGCAGCACGGCTTCCTACACGCGGGCGTCGTCGCCTCCGTGCTCGACACCGCGTGCGGGTACGCCGCCTTCAGTCTGATGCCGGCGGGCGCGGCCGTCTTGAGCATCGAGTTCAAAGTCAACCTCCTCGCCCCGGCGCGCGGCGAGCGTCTGGTCGCGCGGGCGGAGGTCAAGCGCGCGGGGCGGACGGTGACCGTGTGCGCGGCCGACGCCGATGCGTTCGAGGGCGGGCGGAGCAAGACCGTGGCGACGATGCTCGCGACCATCATGCGCGTCGAAGGTCGCGGCGACCTCGTCGGCTGACTCAACGGCATCCGCCGCGCAACGGAGTGCGTATGAACAAGATTCTCGCCCGCGTCGTTTCCGTCGTCCTCCTCGGACATCTGGTCGCGGCGCAGACCGCCTCCCCGCAAGTTGAAATCACCTTCACGAATAACGATTGGAGAGAGCAGCAGACGCGGCAACAGCTACTGCGTCTGCTCTCGGCGCACGACGTCTCGGATTGGGTCTTCACGCGGAAGGTGGTCATCGAAAGCGGCTACAACGTCATCCCGCACAGCCACCCGGTTCTGACTCTGAGCACGCGACACCTGAAGGACGACGAGCTGCTGCTCTCAACCTTCGTCCACGAACAACTGCACTGGTACTTGGGCGAGAAGCCCAAAGAGACCGAGGCGGCCTACAAGGAACTCAGGTCGATGTTCCCCAAAGTGCCGGTCGGCTACCCCGAAGGGGCCAGAGACGAAGAGTCGACTTACAAGCACATACTGGTCTGCTATCTGGAATACCAAGCCATCAAGACTTTGCTCGGCGAGCTGCGGGCGCGACAGGTGATGGATTTCTGGGCGACCGACCACTACACGTGGGTCTACAAGACGGTGCTTGAGCGCGAGCGTGAAATCGGCGCGCTCATGCGCAGGCACAAAATGATACCCGTCACGCGCGGCTCGAAATAAGACCCTTCACCGGCGGGCCACGACCCGGCCCGCAAATTCCCTATTGCCTCCCAATACGAAGTGTGATACTCCTATGGCCCGACAATAGGAGGGACGCCGCCGATGGGTGATAAGACCGACGTGTGGCAGGGCACGCTCGCCCTGATGGTTTTGAAGACGCTTGAAGCCTTGGGGCCGCTGCACGGCTACGGCGTCGCGCGCCGCATCGAGCAGACGAGCGGCGGGCTGCTCTCGATTAACTACGGGACGCTCTACCCGGCGCTCCTGAAGTTAGAGCAGGAGGGCTACGTCTCGTCCGAGTGGGGAGTCTCGGACAACAACCGCCGGGCCAAGTACTACAAGTTGACGCGCGCCGGACGCCGACAGCTCGCCAAAGAGGCGCGCGAGTGGGAGCAGACGACGGCCATCCTCGCGCGCTTCTTCGCCCCGGCGGAGGAGTCGTGATGGGCGTCAGGCGTCTGCGCGGGCTCGTCGTGCGCCTCTTCGGCTCGTTCGGCCGCGAGAGGCTCGAACGCGAGTTGGCCGAGGAGTTGGAGAGCCACCTCCAGATGCACATCGAGGACAACCTACGCGCCGGGATGACGCCCGAAGAGGCTCGCCGCGACGCGCTCATCAGGCTCGGCGGCGTCGAGCCGACGAAAGAACGTTACCGCCGCCAGAGGGGGCTGCCGATGCTCGAAACTTTTCTGCAAGACCTGCGCTACGGGGCGCGGATGCTCGCCCGCAAACCCGGCTTTACGGCCGTCGCCGTACTCACGCTTGCGCTGGGCATCGGCGCGAACACGGCCGTCTTCAGTCTCGTCAACGCGACGCTTTTGCGCAGGCTTCCGGTCAACGACCCCGAAGCTCTCGTCTACGTCTACAGCGGACAGCCCAACAGCCTCTACAGCACCGCGTCCTACCCGGATTACGCGGAGCTGCGCGACCGCAGCGAGGTCTTCGCGGGCCTCGCGGCGCGCGGCGGCATCACGGCGAGCCTCGGAGGCGACGACCAGACCGAGTTGGCCGTCGGCCAAATCGTCTCCGGCAACTTCTTCGACGTGCTCGGCGTGCGCGCCGCCTTGGGGCGCACAATCACGACGGCCGACGACCAGACTCCCGGCGCGCACCCGGTCGCGGTCATCAGCCACGGCCTCTGGCAGCGTCGCTTCGGCGGCGACGCGAGTGTCGTCGGCCGCGAGATAAGCGTCAACGGTCACAGCTTCACCATCGTCGGCGTGCTGCCCGCCGAGTTCCGAAGCCTTGAGCAGGGGAGAACCGACGACCTTTATGTGCCGATGATGATGCAGGCGGTGGCGCGCCCGCCGCGCGGCGGCTACTCGGGCGAGATGAACCCAGACCTCTTGCAAGTGCGCGGCAACCGTTGGCTGTGGCTCATCGGAAGACTCAAGCCGGGCGTGACGAAGGAGCAGGCGGCGGCCGCGCTCGCCCCCGTCACTCAGCAGCAGGCGGAGCTCTACCCGGACACGAATCGCGGGCGCGTCTCCACGCTTACGCGCGTCGTCGACGGCGACCCGCAGGAACGCGGCTCGCTCCTTTCGGTCGCGGGCTTGCTCGCTTCCGTCGTCGGCATCGTCTTGCTCATCGCGTGCGCGAACGTGGCGAACCTTCTGCTCGTGCGCGCGTCGGCGCGGCGCAAGGAGATTGCGGTGAGGCTGGCGCTCGGAGCGGGGCGCGGGCGTTTGATAAGACAACTGCTGACCGAGAGCCTTCTGCTTTCGACGCTCGGCGGCGTGGCCGGACTCGCGCTCGGCTGGTGGGCGGTCGACCTGTTGCGGGCCGCGCCGCCGCCTCCGGGCCTCCTGCCCGTCAGCCTCGATTTCACACTCGACTGGCGCGTGCTCGTCTTCACGCTCGGGCTCTCGGTTCTCACGGGCCTCGTCTTCGGACTCGCGCCCGCGCTCCAAGCCTCGCGGCCCGATTTGATTCCGACGCTCAAGAACGACTCCTCGGCCCACGACCAGAAGCACCGCCGTCTGAACCTGCGCAACGCGCTCGTCGTCACGCAGGTCGCGCTCTCGCTCATCCTGCTCGTCGGCGCGGGGCTTTTCCTGCGAAGTCTCTGGCGCGCGCAGGCCATCGAGACGGGCTTCGACGAGTCGCGTCTTTTGGCCGCGCAACTCAACATCAACCTCTTGCGCTACACGCGCGTACAGGGGCGCGAGTTTTATCGACAGGCGGTCGAGCGCGTAGAGGGCTTGCCGGGCGTCGAGTCGGCGACCGTCGCGCGCATCGTCCCCTTGAGCGGCGGCAGCTCCGTGCGCGGCCTCATCATCGAAGGGCGCGGGGGCGCTGACGACTTCCGCAGCGAGAACGCGGGCGGCGGGGGCGCGGGGCTGGATACGTTGAGCGTAAGCGTCGTCGGGCCGAAGTATTTCCAGACCGTCGGCGTGAATCTGCTTAAAGGTCGCGGCTTCGGCGAGACGGACAAGGAGGAGAGCCCGCCGGTCGTCATCGTCAACGAGACTTTCGCCGCGCGCCACTTCGGCGGCGAAGACGTTTTGGGCAAGCGCCTGAGCGTCAACGGGCCGAACGGGCCTTGGCGAGAGATTGTCGGCGTCGCGCGCGACAGCAAGTACGTCACGCTCGGCGAAGCGCCGACGCCCTACGCTTACCTGCCGCTCGCGCAGAATCACGAGACGGGCATGACGCTTCTCGTGCGGACGAAGAATGAGCCGGCCGACCTCGCGCCCGCCGTTCGACAGGCCGTCGAGTCGCTCGACCGAAACCTGCCCGTCACGAACGTCCGTCCGATGACCGAGATGATAGGCAACTCCCTGTATGCGGCGCGGATGGGCGCGGCGCTCGTCGGCGTCTTCGGTCTGCTCGCGCTTGTGCTCGCGGGCGTCGGCCTCTACGGCGTGATGTCCTACGCCGTCTCGCAACGCTCGCGCGAGATAGGCATCCGGATGGCCCTCGGCGCGCAAGGGCGCGACGTGCTCCGGCTCGTCCTCGGCGAAGGAATGATGCTCGCGGCGCTCGGGGCCGTGCTCGGACTCGCGGGCGCGGCCGCCGCCTCGCGCCTCCTCGGCAGTTTCCTCTACGGCATCAGCACGACCGACGCGGCGGCCTTCGTCGTCTCCGCCCTCGTACTCTCGCTCGTCGCCCTCGTCGCCAACCTCATCCCCGCGCGCCGCGCCACGCGCGTCGACCCGATGGTCGCGCTCCGCTACGAGTGAACGCCGTCACGCCTGCGACGCCGCGCAAAGAGTCGGAAACAAAACGAGGCCGCCGCGAAAGTCCTCTGTAACGCGGCGGCCTCTTCCGCGCACGCCCACTCCACCCTTAAAAGCGGACGCGCGCGCGGCGGTGACGCGGCCCACCCAAGCACAGGACGCGCCCCGCGAGATTGTTACGGCTTAAGTGAGAACACGCGCTCGCCTTTCTGCTATCATGCGCGCGTTACAGTTTGAAAATCCGGCAACGGTCAATGCGTAGCTCAATTCTCACCTTCACGGACGAGTGATGAGCATCGCCGTTGAGTATCAGAGGTTCACACTCACGGCGAATCAGTTACGCAATAGCATTGTATCTGTATTCACAGACGAGGGCAAGCCTTGTTTTCTATCGGGAGGGAACTCCTGATGGGAAAGAAGGCGCGGATGAGGCAGGCACGTCTGGCCGAGAAGCTTTTAGAGATTCGGAACGGCCTCGGACTTTCTCAGAGCGAGATGTTACGGCGGCTGGGTTTCGAGGACGTTCTGGATTACAAGCGAATCTCTGAATATGAGTTGGATAAGAACGAGCCGCCGCTAGCCGTCCTCCTGAGATACGCGCAACTCGCCGGTGTCTGCGTAGACGTGCTGATTGACGACGAGCTAGACCTCCCCGCCAAACTACCCTCCAAGCCCAAGCACTCCCGCCGCTAAACCTCTAACTTGAAATCAGCCACGCCCGCCGCGTCCTACCTCGCGCGGGCGCAGTTTGTTATGCTCGCGGCATCATGGACGGTGGGCGGGTGAGGGGATGAATGTTCTTGTACTGAATAGCGGGAGTTCGAGCGTTAAGTTTCAGGTGATTGCGACTGACCTTGAGCGCATCGGGCGGAATGCGGATGAGCGTTTGGCGCGGGGGCATATTGAGCGCATCGGGGGCGAGGCCGTCATCGGGCTTGAGGCCGAGGGCGGCGAGCATGTGAGGACGGCGGCGCAGATAAGAGACACGCGGGCGGCCGTCGATTACATCATCCGTTGGGCGGGGTCGGGCGCTCTGCGCGGCGTGCGCGGGGTCGCCGACATACACGCCGTCGGCCACCGCGTCGTCCACGGCGGCGAGCGTTTCCGTGAGAGCGTCCTCATCGACGAAGAGGTCTTGCGCGGCATCGAGGACAACATCGACCTCGCGCCTCTGCACAACCCTGCGAACGTCAACGCCATCCGCGCGGCGCGCGACGCGCTCGGCGCGGGCGTCCCGCAGGTCGCCGTCTTCGACACGGCCTTCCACCAGACGATGCCCGAGCATGCGTACCTCTACGCGCTCCCCTATCAACTCTATCGACGGCACAAGGTCAGACGCTACGGCTTTCACGGCACGTCGCACCGCTACGTCGCTTATCGTTACCGGCAGATGCGCGGCATCACGCGCGACGAGACGCGCGTCATCACGCTCCACCTCGGCAACGGCTGCTCGGCGGCGGCCATACGGGGCGGCGACTCCGTAGACACTTCGATGGGCATGACGCCGCTCGAAGGTCTCGTGATGGGCACGCGCTCGGGCGACGTCGACGCCGCCATCCTCGACTTCATCGCGTCGAAGGAAGGCTCTTCGATTAACGAAGTCGAGAACCTGCTCAACAAACAGTCGGGGCTTCTCGGCGTCTCTGGGCTGACGCACGACATGCGCGAGCTTCTGGACGAGGCGCGCGAGCACAAAGACCGGCGCGCGCTGCTCGCCATCGAAATCTTCTGCTACCGCGTCAAGAAGTACATCGGCGCGTACCTCGCCGCGTTGAACGGGGCCGACGCGGTCATCTTCACGGGCGGCATCGGCGAGAACTCGCCGGAGATACGCGGGCGCGTCTGTCGCGGCCTTGAGTGGCTCGGCATAGTGCTCGACGAGGAGCGCAACACAGCCTGCGTGGGCGGGCGCGAGGGGAAGATTACAACCGAAGACTCGCGCCTCGAAGCCTGCGTCATCCCGACGGACGAGGAGTTGATGATCGCGCGCGACACCGTCCGATGCGTCGAAGGCGTTCCGCCGCGTCATTAGTCGGCGGCCTTCAAGAGTAAAGTGCTTGCGCAATCCAGACCGCGACACGACGACACGGCGAAAGAGATGAGCATGAGGGTTCTCATCACGGGCGGGAACGGCTCTTTGGGCCGCGACTTAGTCCGCGCCGTCGCGTGCGAGGGCCGAAGGGTGCGCGTGATGAGTCGTCGTCCGCGCGCGCAGTCTGCGTCGTCGGAAGTCGAGTGGGCGCAGGCCGACATCGCGACGGGCGAGGGCTTGCGCGCGGCCGTCGCGGATGTGGACGTCGTGATTCACGCCGCGTCCGACCCGCGACGCACGGATGCCGTGGACGTTGAAGGCACGCGCCGTCTGGTCGATGCGGCGCGCGACGCGCGAGTCGCGCACCTCGTCTTCATCTCAATCGTCGGCATCGACGAAATTCCGTTCTACTACTACAAGCGCAAGCTCGCGGCCGAGCGAATCATCGAGGCGTCTGGCCTTCCTTACTCAACCTTGCGCGCCACGCAGTTCCACTCGCTCATCGAGTTTTCCTTGTCGGCGCTGGCGCGCGTGCCGCTTGTGTTGCCGCTTCCCACGGACTTCAAGTTTCAGAGCGTCGCCCAAGAAGAGGTGGCCGAGTTACTCGCGCGCTGTCTCGACGAAGGGCCGCGCGGGCGTCTGCCCGACTTCGGCGGGCCGGAGGTGCTCACGCTCGGCGAGATGGCCGCGACGTGGATGGAGGCGAAGGGCGTGCGCAAGCGACTCGTCCGCCTGCCTCTGCCGGGCGCGACGGCGGCCGCCTTCCGCGCCGGGAAGAACACGACGCCGGAGACGGTTCGCGGCGTGATGAGTTGGCGCGAGTGGGTCGCGCGTCACGCTCGTCCGAGGGCTGCTTGATTTGTTAAAGACGCCCGGAAGGTTGTCAACCGGCGGCGACAACGCCGTGAGTTTTTGTTAACCGGCGGCGACGCGCGACCCCTCCGTCCACACTCTTTCCCGCCGCAGACGCCGACCCGTTCGAGACCGAACGCGCGGCATGACGCTTGTCTTACGTCACCGCAGCTAGGTCTCAAAAGATGAAACGCTGCCCGCAGTGTGAATTCATTTATGAGAACGAGCAGGGCCTTTGCGACATGGACGGGACGCAACTCGTCTACGAACGTGGGGCGCTGCCGATTCCCGTGAACGTGTCGCCGCTCGAACGGCTGGCGAAGCCGCGTCGGCGGTCGCGTTGGAGGAAGTTCGCGCTTCTGCCCATCGTCGGAGTCGCCTTAGGCGCGTCTCTCTTCGTGGTCGATAACGCTCTCACACACCGAGCGCCGCCGCAGCCGCGAAACGTCGCGCCGCCTCCGAACGTCATGCTTCCGTCGGCGGAACTCGCCGCCGCTCCGTCGCCCGCGACGAGTGACGCGCCCGCCGCGCCACAAGTTGACGCGGAGTCTGTTTCCGCAGACGCGCCCGCGCGTCCGACGATGAACAGAGTGAGAGCAACGGGCCGCGCCCTCTCGGCCGCGCGCCGCGCGCCGACGCACGCGCCGTCAACGACACTCAGACGTGAAGAGGCGACCCGCAGACGTGAAGAGAAGAGGACGAAGCCCTCGGGCGAGAGCGCGAAGCGGGAATCGAAGCTCGGCTCGATTCTGAAGAAGACGGGGCGCGCGCTGAAGAAGCCTTTCGGGTTCTAGCCGCGCGAAGCTCGTCGCGCCTGATTTGCGCGCGTCCTTTAGCGTCCTTCTTCCACCGGCGCGTGCTTCGAGTTCTTGACGAGGTCGATGCCGTGGAGACAGTCACGGCGGTCGCGGTAGCCCTCGCCCGAGTCGGCGATGATGCGATTATTGCCCGCGCGCAGACGCCAGCGCCACTCACCCGCCGAGTCTTCGTACACCTCGTAAGTCGCGTCGCTCGACCCCTTCCCGATGATGCCCTTGAGACGCTCCGCCTCGGCCTCGTAGTACTTGATGTTGTGCTCGGCCTCGGCTAAGTCGTCGGCGACGTGCGCGCGGTCGGTGCCGTGCTCGGCCACCTTCTGATTCAACTCCCTGACGTATGAAGTAAGACCTCGCAGCTGCGCCTCATAATTCTCAAGCTCGTCCTTCAGCAAGGCGTGTTCGGCGTCCATGACACTCTCTCCTGTTTTGTGTTTGGCGTGTGACCGCGCGAGGCGTCGAATCCGAAGACCGTGAAGACGTACCTGACCTTGTGACGCACAGGCTGATAACATGAAACCTCCGACCTTGCAAAGAGAAATCCGACGATGGCGGCGCGGCGCGAGGCGGGTTGCTTTCTTGCGGGATGATTCGGCGAGTTAAGAACGTGTGAACGAAAGCCGGCGCGACCGGGAAAGTGTTCTCGGTCGCGCCGGCTTCCGGTTTTCAGTCTGACGGCTTAACGGACTCTGACACGGCTGATGAGCCGCACCTGCGTCCTGCCGTTCGGCAAGTACCTGACTTGGTACGTCTCGCGGTAGACACGCCGCCCACGGCGCACGAGGCGCGTCTGCGTGACGACGCGGACACGCCGGTTAAGACGGCCACGTCTACCCCACTGCGCGGCGGGCGCGCTTGCCACGGCGGCGGTCGCCACCGTCGCGGCGGATGACTTGGCCGGCTTCGCCTCGGCGGACGAAGTGACCAAACCGATTGAAGCTATGGAGAGCGTAAGTGCCAGTAGTTTCTTCATTTTCTTCCCCTTCCTTGCCAAAAAAAAATCAGGCCGGACTAAAACCCACGGCGCGTTTGAGAACGCTTGGCGGGAGAGTCCGGCCTAATTAGTTAAGACACAGGCTAGGGGCAAAGGGTTACATTTATTTTCGCAAAGTGTTTGTTTATTCGTGACATTCGGCGCGCTTCAAAGCAGGTTCTTGACGGCGTAGTAGAGTGAGAGCAGGACGGAAGCGACGGCGAGGATGGCCGCGACGAAAAAGAATGTCCCGACGAAGTCTTCGAGAATCTCCATCGCGCCGAAGAGCGCCGACTTCGTCTGCGTCTCGCGCGCTTCGGCCCGCGCGCGCTCGCGACTGACGAAGCGCACGCGGAAGTTTAGGACGTTGCAGAAGTCGCAGACGCACGCGAAGTCGCCCGCGCCGTATTCGACGGGGCCGCCGCAAGTCCGGCACGCGGCGGCCTCGCGCCCGCGCGTCTCGCCCTCGAAGACGGGCACGACGGGCAGCTTCGCGCGCAGGCTCTTGCCGAGGCCCGCGAGGAAGATGAAGAGAATCATCCAGACGATGAAGCCGAAGAAGGCCGCGAGCATCAGGAGGAACGTCACCCTCTCGCCCATCGCCTCGAAGGTCTTGTCCATCCACGTGTCGGGGTAGGTGTTGCTCCCGATGAGTACGGCGGGAAAGAGGACGAACGGCTCGACGAAGATGAGTAGAAGGAAGAGCCAATGCACGGGGCGACTCGTTAAGATGCTTGCCGCGCGCCAGTGCCGCGACGCGCTTTTGAGTAGGCCCGCGATGCGTGTTTTCAGTGAGACGGCCGCCGCGTAGTCGCCGGGCAGCTCGCCCCGCGTGTCGCAATGCGGGCAGAGGGTTTCGGTCTTTCGGAGCAGAAGGCCCGCGCCGCAGTTACGACACTTGAGCGGCCGCAGTTCCGGCAGCTCTTCAAGCGCCCGCTCGAAAAGCTTATCCTCTTTGATTCCCTCGCGGCGCGCGCCCTCCAACTCCTTCCCGAGAGCTTCGAGTCGCCGACTGTGACGCCACCAGAGGAGGCCCGAAGCGACAATCAAAAAGGGAATCGAGACGCCTTGAAGGAGAAAGATGACGAGGCAGAGTTGATAGAGGAAGAGGGACATCCGTTTAGCAGGCGAACGTCTCTGTGCCGAGCAGCAGCGGGAAGAAGCGGCCGCCGAGCGGCTCGCCCCTCGGGATGACGGGGACGCCCGCGAGCAGAGGCTCGTCCGAGTCGGAGCGAACGCCGTCGAGGACGACGTTGATGACGGCGGCGCGGCGCGGGCGGTCGGTGCGGTTGGCGTATGAGCCGTGAATCATACGCGGGTGGTGGAAAGAGCTTTCGCCCCGCCGCAGCTCGACGGCGACGGGCTTGAAACGCTCGCGCTGCTCGTCCGTCAAAACAGACTTGATGGCGTCCATGTCGCTCGCGAGCTTGGTCTTCGGCAGGTCGGGCCAGAGGTGACTGCCGGGCACGTACTGCACACAGCCGTTCTCGGCGGTCGAGTCGTCGAGCGCAATCCAGCAGGTGAGGTGCGCGAGCGGTTTCGTCCTTGTCCAGTAGGAGTAGTCCTGATGCCACGCGACGACGCCGCCGTGGCGCGCGGGTTTGCAGAAGAGCTGGTCGTGCCAGAAGCGAACCGCGCCGCCGAGGAGTTGCCGGGCCGCGACCGTGAAGCGCGGATGCCAGAGCAGGTCGTGAAAGCCGGGCGCGACGCGCCACGCCCCAAGCGCGTGGAAGAGGACGGCCGAAGGGTCTTCCGACTCGTTCGAGTGATATTCGTAGAAGAGTCGGCGGGCCGCGCGCGAGGGGTTCATCAGCTCGTCTAACTCGCGCCGCAAGACGTCGACCTGCGCGTCCGTCAGCACGCGGACGCCTTTGAGGTATCCGTGCTCACGGAAGAAACGGAGCTGCTCGTCCGTCAAACAGCACGCGGCCCACTCCTCCGCAGAAGCGGGGAGGGTCACGAAGTCGCTGACGAGGTCGTGGCGGGCCGAGAGGTCTTCGACCAACGTTTCGTCTCCTTCCGGACGGCGTTACAATCGGGCCTCGCGCCGGAGAGGTTTGTTCGCCGTGGCGCGCACGCGGATTTTAGTACGCGGCGCGGAAGTTTGGGGAAGTAAGTTTCGACGAGGCGACTGGACGGAGCGTTTTGACAAGGCGGAGGTCGCGGGGCGACGCGATGCGGCGTCGCTCCTTCACGCCGGAGAGGAGGACTTGAGCATGATATACCTGCTGGCGGCCGTCGTGCTCTTAACGGTCGCGCGTCTCGCGCACGTCGCGCGCCGGCGCGGGGCACTCTTCGTCTTGGGCGGCCTCGCGGCGGCCGCGGCGTTCGGCCTCGTCGCGGGCCTCCTCATCGGCGTCGGGGCGCGCGTCGGGATGAGCGCGATTACGTTCGCCAACGGCGAGTGGCCGAGTCCGACGCTCGGCGGGACGCTCTCGGTCGTCTTCACGTTCGCTGCGCTCGGTCTGCCGCTCGGCGTCGTCTACGAAGGGTTGTTCCGTTCGTGGCTCGGGCGAGGGAAGGCTTTGACCTACGGCGCGCTGCTGACGCTCTGCACGTGGTATCCGTCGGCGCACGCGGCCGCGCAACAACTGACGGAGCGACCGTCGTTCGTCTGGTTGGCCTCAGTCTCTTTCGTGTTGGTGGCGCTGATGTGGCTGCCTTACGCGCTCGCGCTCGAAGCGTTGCTCGCGCGTTGGCAGAGTTGGCGCGCGGCGCGCGCTCTTTTGGCGGCGGGCAATCCGGCCTGAAGCGTTGACCGAAACGGGGTGTCGAACATGAACGAATTGATGCTGCCGGTTCTCTTAGGGACGAACCGAAAAGAGCGTAAGAGCGTGCTCGTCGCGAAGTGGCTGGTCGGCGAGATGGAGAAGCGGCCCGACATCCGGACGAGGCTGTTCGACGTCGGCGACTTCGCCATGCCGCACGACGACTACGGGCAGGGCATCAAGGAGCGTTTCCCCGAATGGAGAGACGCCATCGTCGAAGCGGACGGGCTCGTCATCGTCGCGCCCGAATATAACCACGGCTACCCCGGCGCGCTCAAAAGCGTCCTCGACCTGCTTCTGAAAGAGTACATACACAAGAGCGTGGCGCTCGTCGGCGTCTCCGCAGGGCCTTGGGGCGGGACGCGCGTGATTGAGGCGATGGTTCCGATGGTCAGGGAGCTAGGCTTGGCGGTGACGTTCACAGACCTCAACTTCCCGTCCGTTCAGAAGAAGTTCGACCACGAGGGCAAGCTGCTCGACGAAGCGTATGAGAGGCGGGTCGGAGACTTTCTTGACGAGCTCGTCTGGATGAGCCGGGCCTTGAAGTGGGGGCGCGAGAATCTTCCGTCGAAGCATCACCCGAAGTAGAGACGACGACTCGCGACGTGACGTCAGCATCTCGTCGCTAGTCAACAGTGTCGCCGAGTGACGAGTGGCGGTTACAAGTAGCCGCGACAGCGAACGCTCCCGCAGCGGCATGCGAGCGTGCCCTCGTGGTGAGTCTCGCCGTAGTTGCACGTCAGCTCTTCGCCCGGCGCGATGGGGCGCAGGGAGTAGAATTCCACGCGATGCCGGAAGAGGCGCATGTAGGTGTTGGGCGCGCAGGAGTGGTTGACGAACGCGAAGTGGTTGCCGCCGACCGAGGCGTCGAGCGCCGTCCCGTCGCCGAACTCCACCATCTTGACGGTGTAGGAGGCGCGCGCACGCCGCCTCGCCTCGCGCTGCGTGATGATTTCGCCGGAAAGCTCGCCGAGCTTCCTTCTCGCCGGTACGGGTGAGCGCGCGAACAGTCCCCGGCCCTGTATGCGGCTCCGCCTCACCTCAAAGTCGAAAACGCTCAAGTGGAAATCCCTCCCGGCTCGCAAATGAAGACCGAGAGACATTCTACCACCGCACGAATGGTTTCCGGGTTGAGGCGCAGATGCGCGCTCGCTGTTGAGAACTTCGCGCCCGGCCGTCAGCGTCGGTGTTTCGAGTCGAGGGGCGAGCGGCGGGCGGCGAGTCTTAAGAGGGACGCGCCGAATCTCTTGACGGGGGAGCGGCGGGTCGTTTGTCCGTGCGCCGACGCCGCGGCCCGCTGGCAGCGGGCGCGCGAGCGTTCGATGCGGCGCTTCATCCACGCATTCATGGCTCGGTCATCCTTCCGGGGAAAGTGTCGAGGAACGCCTCGACGACGCGCGGGTCGAACTGCCGTCCGGAGTGGCGTCTGAGTTCCGAGACGGCTTCGTCGTGCGTGCGCGGCGTGTTGTAGGCGCGGCGCGCGACCATCGCGTCGTAGGTGTCAGCCACCTGCACGATGCGCGCCATCAGGGGAATCTCTTCGCCGCCGAGTCGGTGCGGGTAGCCGCGCCCGTCCCAACGCTCGTGATGGTGTTGGGTGCGGACGCGCAGCTCGGCCGGGAGGTTGAAGTAGGAGGCGAGGAGCGCGCCCATCGTCGGGTGCAGGTGAAGCACGAAACGCTCGACGCGCGTCGGCCGACGCGGCCGACTAAGTATGCTCTCGGGGACGAGGAGCTTGCCCACGTCGTGCATCATCGCGGTCGAGGCCAGTTGATGAAGGCGTGTCTCGTCGAACCCGTAGGCGCGCCCGGCCGCGCGCGAGAGACGCGCGACGCGCAGGCAGTGTGCGTAGGTCGAGGGGCGCGATTCTTTCAGTCGGACGACGAGCGCGTGCGCGCCGTCCTCTTCGCCGCGGCGCGCGCCGAGCGCCTTGAGACGCGCGAACGCCCTCTGGAGGTAGTTGGCCCAACTCTGGTCAACGAGCCGGACGGTGGCCGTGGCAGTCAAACTCAACGTGAGTTCATCATGCATCAGCAAGAGACTCCTTTCGTCTGACCCGAGGTCTTCGGGGAGAATGGCGTCTTCGTGACCTCGCGCCCTCACCGCGCCGCCAGTCAACACCGTGTTTGCCGTCTCCAAAGGGGGCTTTGGCAAGGCGTTATAGTGCATGCGCCATGCCACGTTTCTTGCGTGAAACGGCCCATTTCTTAAGCGCGCTGGCGTACATAAATGTGCCCGCGCGACGCGCGCCCGCAACGTGGTTCGCTTTAGGAATTGGCGCGCGCGGGTTGAGAAAAGAGTTGAAGCCGGGGGGCGTAAACCGCGTCGGCGCGCCCGCGCCGCGCAACGCAACGGAAGCGTGGGCGACCTCGCGCCTATACGATATCGTGCCCGTCTTTGCGTCTCTTCGTGCCCGCGCGCGGGATGCGTCGGAAGCTCTCCGAGGACTGTGCTAAACTCGCGCCACCACCAAAGTTTTTTTGAGCGCCCGAGGTTCGCGGCGCAAAGCCCCGGAAGATGAGCGACGCGAAGTCACCGAAGAGCCTTGACGAGGACGTGGAGCGGGCGCTGCTCGACGCAGACCTCTTCATCAAGTACAAGTCCACGCGCCGCGCGCTGGAGACTTTGCAGGAGGCCGTCGCGCGCCACCCGCGCTCCGTCCACCTGCGCGAGAAGCTGCGCGAGGTGGCGCTCGGGGCGAAGCAGAGGGACGAGGCGGCGCGTCAGTGTCTCGCGCTGGCGAACCTCTACATCGCGCGCGAGGACTTCGACGCGGCGCGCGAGCGCCTGCTCGAAGCGCGCCAGATAGACCCGCGCATCTCGATAACTTCCGGCCTCGAAGCCATCCGCCGCGCGAGCCTCCCGGCGGCGCAAGCGTCGGCCGCGCCGCTTCAGATACCCGCGCCCGCGCCGCCCGCGCCGCCCGCGCCGGAGCAGCAGGACGCGCCGTCGCGGCCCGCCACTCTCGCCGGCGACCTCTCGGCCGTGAGCATCTTCGACGCCGTGCAGGTCATCGAGAACGCGCGTCTGACGGGCGCGCTCGTCGTCGAGGGCGGCGGGCGCGAGGGGCGCGTCTTCTTCAACGACGGGCTAATCGTGGACGCCGCGTGCGGACGGAGCGAGGCGCTCGAAGCCTTCCGCCAAATCATCGAGACGACGGCCGGCACGTTCGACTTCGAGAAGGGCGACGAGAGCGCGCCCGTCCGCATCAACGCTTCGAGCAACACGAGTCTCATCCTCGACTCTCTGCGCGAGATTGACGAGGGGCGGCAGGGGTGAGCCTTCGAGCGCCGTGGCGCGGGGAAGATTTTTCCGAGCCGCGCCCGCGCGAAAGAGCATCATAGAGGGCATTCATTCAAACAACGTCCGGAGGAACCAGATGGCTAATCTCGATTCGTTCTATGCGGCGTGGGGGCCGCGTCTGTTGAGCCTGCTGCGCATCGTCTCGGCCTTCATGCTGATGGCGCACGGCATGCAGAAAGTCTTCGGCCTGCTCGTGCCGCCGCCGCAGCCGGGCGCGCCGCCGCGCCCCCCGTTCCAGTTCGAGTTGATGACGTGGCAGGGCGTCGGCGGGGTGCTTGAGCTCGCCGGCGGGCTGCTCTTGCTCTTAGGACTCTTCACGCGCCCCGTCGCCTTCATCCTGTCGGGCATGATGGCCGTGGCCTACTGGAAGTTCCACGCATGGGGCAATTCGATGTGGCCGATTCTCAACCGGGGCGAGCTGGCCGCGCTCTACTGCTTCGTCTTTCTCTATCTGTCGGCGGCGGGCGGCGGCCCTTGGAGTGTGGACTGGTGCTTGCGGCGGCGGCGCGGCGACGCGCTCACGGATGACGCGATGAGGTGAGGTTAAAATGAGCGTCGAGACCGGAGCGGGCGCGTCGGAAGCGACGACGCCCGCCATCTTCTTCGGGCACGGCAACCCGATGAACGCGATTCTGACGAACGCCTACACGCAAGGGTGGGCTTCGGTCGGCGCGTCTCTCATCCCTCGGCCGCGCGCCGTGCTCTCGATTTCCGCCCACTGGTATTTGCCCGGCGGCGCGGCCTTAACGGTCGCCGACCGCCCGCGCACCATACACGACTTCGGCGGCTTCCCGCGCGAGCTATACGAGGTCAAGTACCCCGCGCCCGGCGCGCCCGAGTTGTTCGAGCGAGTGAAGGATTTACTCGCGCCCGCCCCGGTCGAGGCCGACACGCGCTGGGGTCTCGACCACGGCACGTGGTCAGTCCTCTGCCACGTCTTCCCCGACGCGGACGTGCCCGTCGTGCAGTTGCGCATCGACGAGACGCTCGCCCCGTCCGAGCATTACGAGCTGGCCCGCCGTCTCGCGCCTCTGCGCGAAGAGGGCGTGCTCGTCTTGGGGAGCGGAAACGTCGTCCACAACCTCCACACCTATGCGTGGGGGCGACAGGCGGCCGAGCCGTTCGACTGGGCCATACGTTTCGAGCAGCAGGTGCGCGACGCGCTCACGTCCTTCGACCACGAACCCCTCATCAACTACGAATCGCTCGGCCGCGACGCGCGCCTCTCCATCCCCACGCCCGAACACTACCTCCCGCTCCTCTACGTCATCGCCACCCGCCGCGCGGGCGAGCAAGTGACCTTCCCCGTCGAAGGCATCGACGGCGGCTCGGTCTCCATGCTCACCGTTCGCCTCGGCTGAACGCGCGCTCAGTCGAGCAGCACGCGGGCGCTTAAGGCTTCGGCGAGTTCGAGGGCGGCGAGGAGGCGGAGGAATTGTTGGTAGTTGCGCGAGCGCGTGCGGATGCGTTCGCGCTCCGGTTGGGAGAGGTCGTTGCGGAGGACGAGGTCGAGGAAGTCGTAGTAGTCGGGGGTGGCCGAGAGCGGAAGCTCGCGGTTGTAGGTCGTGCGCTTCGAGTCCTCTGCGGTGAAGCCGGCGAGCGCGTCGAAGAGGTTGTCGGTCGTCACGTGCGCGGCCTGACGGGCGAGGCGGATGGGCAGTCGCAGCTCGAAGAAGCGCAGGCCCTCGGGCGTCGTCACGGCGCGCAGAGATTTCGTCCCCTCGCCGTCGAAGGGCGAGTCGGCGTCAAGGATGACGCGCAGCAGGCGCGGCTGATCCTGCTCCTCAATGGTGTCTAGGGCGAGCTGGACGCGGTCGGCGAGAAACTTCTCGAACTGCGCCTCGACCGGGTAGGTGACGCGGCCGAGACAGCCGACGGGTTCGCCCTCTCCGGCCACATCTCCGGGCAGGCGCGCCGGGCAGGAGATGCAGATGTGCGTCTCCTCCTGCATGCGCTCAATCTCGTTTCCGGCGCGCTCGACGAAACGCAGCTTCTCCTCGGTCGGCGCAAGGCCCTCGCCCGTCGTCAGGCGCGTGTGCAGGCTGCCCAAGCGCCCCCACGCGCGCAGGTGCTCTTCGTCGTAGCGCGCGCGCAGCGCGCATGGGTACTCGACCGCGAACTCTAGAGACAAACTTTTTCCCGCACCGTCACTTTCCGAAACTCTCCGCCGCGCGCCGACCGACACGACGCCCGCCCGCGCGCATCACATCATAACAGAGAACAGTCGAGAGTCCGGAATCCGGAGTCCGGAGTCAAAAGCAAAGACCGTCTTCGACCGATTTAGTCTTTGACCAACTTTTATCTTCAATCAACTTTCGTCTTCGACTCCAGATTAGACTCCGACTTCCGACTAGGGCTGCGCGGGCGGCTTCTCCTTCTTTTTCTTAAACCACTTGCCGGGGCTGGCGAGCGTGCCGACGACCGACTTCAGGCGCGACTTTTCCTTAGTCTCGGACGGCGACGACGCCGACGTGCCCCCTGCTGTCTCAACGTCCGTCACCCTCGGCGTTTGCGCGGACGTCGCGGCGTCGCGGGGCGCGGACGTCTTCGCCGGGTGCGCGGCCGCGCAGAAGCCTTGCGGCTCGGAGCCGGCCGGGTAGGTCATTAGGGCGCGGGTCGGGCAGGAGCGCGTCGCGAGCATGCCGGTCGTCGGGTCAATCGTGCGCGTGACGGTCGGGAGCGCGCGCGTCGGCGCGGCGAATGCGTCGGCCGCACCGGACGGCGCGACCGACTCCGAAGCCCTCTTCGGCGCGGTGGACTGACGGTCTTTCGGCGCGTCGGCGGACGAAAGCTGCGCGGCGTCCGATTCGGCGGGGGCGATGGTGGGCGTCGACGCGGAAGCGTTGACGCTCGCCTCGGGTTTGTTTGTGAAGAGGCGCGAGGCGGCGAAGAAGGTGACGGCCGCGACGATGAGGACGACCGCGACGAGGGGGAGGACTGGGCGGCGCGCTTCGGTCTGTCGAACGACGACGGCGGGCGGCGTGTGGTAACGCGAGCGTGCGTAGTGCGTCGCGCCTGCGTGCGTCGAGTCGGCGTCGCGGCGCGCGGCGCGCTGGCGCAAGGGTCGCGGGGAGGTCAGTTGTTTGTAAGCCTCGTTAATCTCCTTGAGCTTCTCCTGCGCCTTGCGCTGAAGCTGCGGGTCGTGCGCGAAGCGGTCGGGATGCCAGACCTTCGCCATGTCTCGGTAGGCGGTCTTCAGCTCCTCGCGCGAGGCTCCGGGCTTGATGCCGAGTGTGTCGTGATAGCGTTCGTCGTTCATCGAGGTGGTGTGTTGCGGGCGGGTGAGTTCGAGAGGCGCGCTGTTTCAAGAGAGGATGTCGGCGAGGCGTTCGACGCCCTCGAAGTACTCTTCAAACTGCGACGGCCAAGGCACGTCGTATCCGAGCGCGCTGAGCGCGAGCGCCGCGCAGACTAAGAAGACGAGACTCGACACGAGCATGCGGAGCGCGACACGCGCGACGAGGCGGAGCGGCGCGAGTGTGCGGCGGGCGGGCACGGTGCGCGGCGCGCGCGCGGACGCGCGACTGTTTTCGCGGTTCGAGTCCATCGAGCGTTTACAAAAGGGAGCTTTAGAAGGGGCGCGTCCGCGCCGTTCGTCGCGGGCCGCGTGAGGACTTCCGAAGGGGCATCCGACCGAATCGGACGACACTTTGAACTTACAGTCCGGCGCGCGGCCCTGTCAACGTTTAACCTCGCGCGCGTGCGCTCCGCACGCACGGACTTGCCTCGCCCCGCGTCCGGCCTCAAACTTAGCGCGGCCGCGATTGCGGTACTGACCATCATGGCGATGAGAACGTCGAGCGTGGGCGCGGGGAAGAGTCGCGGGGCGCGTGTGCCCGGCCCGCGAAAGTTTCTGCCCGGCGCGCACCTCTACTCGTTCCGGCGCGAGCCGCTCGGGTTTCTCGCGCGGCTCGCGCGCGACTACGGCGACGTGGCGCACTTCAAGATGGGGCCGCAGCGCGTCTTCCTCCTCAACCACCCAGACCTCGTCCGCGACGTGCTCGTCACGCACCACGAACGCTTCCACAAGGGGCGCGCGCTCCAACGCTCGAAGCGCCTGCTCGGCGAGGGACTCCTGACGAGCGAGGGCGAGCACCACCGTCGGCAGAAGCGTCTGGCGCTGCCCGCCTTTCACAAGCAGAGAATCTCTGCTTACGGCGCGGTGATGGCCGAGTGCGCGGAGCGCGCGTCGGCGCGTTGGCGCGACGGCGAAGAGCGCGACGCCTCCGAGGAGATGATGAGACTCACGCTGGCTATCGTCGGCAAGACTCTGTTTGACGCCGATGTGGAGTCGGACGCCGACGAAGTGGGCGAGGCGCTCGGCGAGGTGATGGCGCTCTTCAACTATCTGCTGCTCCCCTACACGGAGCTTTTGGAGAAGTTGCCGCTCCCGCAAACGCGGCGCTTCCTGCGCGCGCGCGAGCGTCTCGACCGTGTCGTCTACCGCATCATCGAGGAGCGGCGTCGCGGCGTCGCGGAGGATCGCGGCGACCTACTCTCGACGCTCATGCTCGCCGTCGACGAGGAGGGCGACCGGCAGGGGATGACGAACGAGCAGTTGCGCGACGAGATGATGACGCTCTTCCTCGCCGGCCACGAGACGACGGCGAACCTGCTTGCGTGGACTTGGTATCTGCTCTCGAAGCACCCGGACGTGGAGGCGCGTCTGCACGCGGAGTTGGACGAAGTGTTGGCGGGCGGCCGTCTGCCCGAGGCCGAAGACGCGGCGCGACTGCGTTACACGGAGATGGTCTTGGCCGAGGTGATGCGCCTCTACCCGCCCGCGTGGGCCGTCGGCCGCCTCGCCGTCGAGGAGCACGAGGCGTGCGGCTACCTCATCCCGCGCGGCTCGCTCGTCCTGCTCAGCCAGTACGCGATGCACCGCGACGCGCGCTACTTCCCCGACCCCGAGCGGTTCGACCCCGAACGCTGGACGCCGGAAGCTAAACAAGCGCGGCCGCAGTTCTCCTATTTCCCGTTCGGCGGCGGGCCGCGTCGCTGCATCGGCGAGGGGTTCGCGTGGATGGAGGCGACGCTCGTCCTCGCCGCGCTCGCGCGTCGCTGGCGGATGCGGCTCGTCGCGGGACACCCGGTCGAGCTGCGGCCCATGATAACTTTGCGCCCCAAACACGGGATGCGGATGACGCTTGAAAGGCGGGCGGACGCTTGAGCAACATCTATCTGGTCAGGCACGGGCAGGCGGGCACGCGCGACTCTTACGACTCGCTCTCCGAACTCGGACGACGGCAGGCGCGACTCTTAGGCGAGTACTTCGTCTCGCAGGGCGTCGAGTTCGCGTCGGCCTACGCGGGCACGCTCGCGCGTCAGCGAGAGACGGCCGCCGCAGTCTCGGCCGCCTACGCCGAAGCGGGCCTACCGTTCCCCGACGTCGACGCCGACTCGGCTTGGGACGAGTTCGACTTTCATCACATCTACCGTGAGCTTGCGCCGATTCTGTGTGAGGAGGACGCGGAGTTTCGCAGCGAGTACGAGGAGGTGCGCGCGCAGGTCGAGGCGAGCGCGGGCGCGCACGACGCGGAGATTCACCGTCGCTGGCGTCCGTCGGACACGAAGGTCGTCGAGGCTTGGGCCGCCGGGCGTTACCCTTACGCGGGCGAAACGTGGGAGCAGTTCCTCGCGCGCGTCGCGGGCTGCCGTCTCGCGTCTTCGGCGAACGGCGACGCGGACACAAACGTCGTCGTCTTCACCTCGGCCACGCCGACGGCCGTCTGGACGGGGCGCGCGCTTGAGATTTCGGACGGGCGCGTGCGCCGCCTCGCGGGCGTCCTGCAAAACAGTTCTTACACGCTGCTGCGTCTGCGCGGGCGCGACCTTCTTCTGCTCGCCTTCAACTCAGTCCCGCACCTGAACTCGCCGGAGCTTCGGACGCGCCGCTGACTTCGTCCGACGCCTACGCCGCACGGCCCACGTTCGCGTCCACGCCTTTGGCCCACACGCCCTTGATAAACTCGGCCGCCAAGCCGAGCGCCTCGCGCGCGTCGGGCAGGTATTCGGGGAAGATGGGCCAAGCATGCGGCAGGCTCTTGTGAATTTGGTCGTCAACGGTGACGCCCGCCTCACGCGCGCGCCGAATCAGACGGGTCGAGTCGTCGAGTAGCGTCTCCGTCGTGCTCGCGAAAATCTGAAGCGGCGGCAAGCCCGCGAGGTCTCCGTAGAGCGGCGAGGCGTGACGGTGCTTCGGGTCGGCATCGCCGAGGTAGAGGCGCGCGGCCCTACGCACAGTCTCGGCGTAGAACATGACGCAGCTGCGTTCGTTCGCTTCAATCGACGCGCCCGTCACCGCGAGGTCTGTGTAGGGCGAGAAGCAGACGCCCGCCGAAGGAAGCTCTAGCCCCTCTTCGCGCGCCGTGAGCATCGTCGCCAAAAGAAGACCGCCGCCCGCCGAGTCGCCGACGAAGGCGACGTCGCGCGCGTCGAACTCGCTTAACACGTAGCGGTACGCGGCCACGCCGTCGTCGACGGCGAGTCGGAAACGGTCTTCGGGCGCGAGCCGGTAGAAGGGGACGAAGATTCTCGTCTTCGTCAGGCGCGCGAGATGGAAGGTCGTGTACCTGTAGTGGCGCGGCGAGCCGCCGATGTAGCCGCCGCCGTGGTAATAGATAATCGCCTTCCCCTCGCCCGCGCCCGAAGGCTTGACCCACTCGCCGCGCACGACCGCCCCGCCAACTTCCTCCTCGACCTCTTCGACCGTCATGTCTTGCGGCGTGCGCTTCGGAATCCGGCGCGGGTCGTTCATCAGCTTGCGCGCGACGCGGACGAACTCGTCGTCATCCTCGACGGGCCGGCGCTTGAAGTGCCAGCGCATGAGGAGCGAGAAGATGCGACTTCGCAGACTAGGCATAGGCGAGGGTCTACCTCAGGACTTCTTCTGTAGTTTCGAGATGCGACCGCCGGAGAGGCGATCCATGATCGTCATGTAGCCGACCGGCGCGGCGCGCTGCACGGCCTCGATGATGCGCGCGTCCGCGCCGACGAGGATGCGTTTTGAGCGTCGCTTGATGCCGCGCAGGATGGTGCGCGCCGTCGCTTCGGCCGTCGTGCGCGAGGCCATCGTGTGGAAGTTGACCAGCTCTTCTTTCGTCGCCTCGGTCGCGCCCGCGCCGACGCGCCCGCCGCGCGCGATGTTCGTCGCGACGCCACCCGGATGGACGCAGGAGACCGCCACGCTCGTCCCTTCCAACTCGTGACGGAGCGCCTCTGTAAAGCCGCGCACGGCGAACTTGCTCGCGCAGTAGGCGGCGTTGCCCGGCGGCGCGACGAACCCGAAGACGCTTGAGACGTTGACGATGTGGGCCTCGGGCTGCTCGCGCAAAGTCGGCAGCAGGAGCTTGACGCCGTAGACCGTGCCCCAGAAGTTGATGTCCATCAGCCAGCGCACGTCCTCAATCGAAACCTCCTCGACCGAGCCGAAGAGCGAGACGCCCGCGTTGTTGACGAGATGCGTCACGCGCCCGTGCGCGGCGAGCACGTCGGAGACGAAGCGGCGCATCTCTTCGAGGTCGGCGACGTTGACGACGTGCGCGGTGACGCGCGTCGCGCCGTCGCCCGCGAGCCGCCGCGTCTCTTCCAAGCCCTCGGCGTTCACGTCGGCGAGGGCCAATCCCGCGACGCCTTCGCGCGCCAGCAACACGGCGAGCGAGCGCCCTATCCCCGACGCCGCGCCCGTCAGAACCACGACGCTCTCTTTAGATAAGCTCATAACTAATCAGTCAGTCTCACAACTCATCGCCCGCCCGTCCGGCCGAAGCGCGTTTGACAGATTAGGTAAACGCCCTAAAAATCTCTTGTCAAGCTCGCGGCGCGCGCGGGCGAAGATTTTCGGATTCGAGGCGATGGCTCTTCATCACTCTTTTTATCTTTTATGGCGGTGAGCGTCGCAATCATCGGCACGGGCTTCGGCGGACTCGGCGCGGCGATTCGTCTGAAGCAGCAGGGCGTCGAAGACTTCGTCATCTTCGAGCGCGCCGGGGACGTGGGCGGCGTCTGGCGCGACAACAGCTATCCGGGCTGCGCCTGCGACGTCGAGTCGCACCTCTACTCATTCTCGTTCGCGCCGAACCCCGAGTGGACGCACAGCTTTTCGCGCCAGCCCGAAATCTGGGACTACCTGCGCGCCTGCGCGCGCGACTACGGCATCTTGCCGCACATACGTTTCCGGCACGAGGTGCGCGAGGCCGCGTGGGACGAGAGAGCGCGCGTGTGGCGGATTGAGACTTCGCAGGGGACTTTCGCGGCCTCTGTGCTCGTCGCGGCGGCCGGGTCTCTGAGCGACCCTTCGATGCCGAGCCTGCGGGGATTGGAAAACTTCAAGGGCCGCGCGTTTCACTCGGCGCGCTGGGATCACACGTTCGACCTCGCGGGGCGTCGGGTCGCCGTCATCGGCACGGGCGCGTCGGCCATTCAGTTCGTGCCCGCGATTCAGCCGACAGTCAGTAAGCTCTACGTCTTTCAACGCACCGCGCCGTGGATTGTGCCGCGCCGCGACCGCCCCTTGCGCGAGGGCGAGCGTCGCATGTTCCGACGCTTCCCCGCCGCGCAGCGCGCGCAACGCGCGGCCGTCTACGGCTTGCGCGAGCTGTTCGGCTACGCCTTCCGCCACCCTTGGGCGATGAAGTACTTCGAGCGTTTGGCGATGCGCCACCTCGAACGCTCCGTGCCCGACCCCGCGCTTCGCGCGCGCCTGAAGCCCGACTACACCATCGGCTGCAAACGCATACTCATCTCGAACGACTACCTGCCCGCGCTCACGCGCCCGAACGTCGAACTCGTCACCGACGCGATTGCGGAAGTGCGCGAGCACTCAATCGTCACGGCCGACGGCGCGGAGCGCGAAGTGGACGCAATCATCTTCGGCACGGGCTTCCGCGTCACTGACCTGCCGTTCGCCAAGCACGTGCGCGGGCGCGACGGGCGGACGCTCGCCGAGACTTGGGCGGGAAGCCCGCGCGCACACGTCGGGACGACCGTCGCCGGATTCCCCAACCTCTTCCTTTTGCAAGGCCCGAACACGGGCCTCGGCCACACGTCGGTCATCTACATGCTCGAAGCGCAGATTGAGCACTTCCTGAGCGTCCTCCAATATATGCGCCGTCACGACCTCGCGTCGGTCGAGCCGCGCGCCGAGGCGCAGGCCGCCTACGTCGCCGACATCGACCGCCGTATGAGCGGCACGGTCTGGACGGCGGGCGGCTGCGCGAGTTGGTACATGGACTCTACGGGTCGCAACGCCGCCATCTGGCCGCGCGCCCCACGCGAGTTCCGACGCCGCGTCGCGCGCATGGAGCCGCGCGAATATCTTCTGACGCCGCGTCACGCGACGGACGCGACTCTTCGAGTCGAACAACTGCGAGAGGGCTGACGGAAGAGAGAAGTCTCTTTGATGAGCACTTGGAGATGAGCACTTGGAGACGCTATCACCTCGACGAGACGCTCGCCGCGCTCGCCATCCCCGACGGCCGACGCTTCTTCGTCTGCCTGCGCGAGCCGCCCGGCGAGACGCGCCGCCCCGTCGAGTTCTATCGCTGGAAGCTCGACGACGCCCGGAGGGCAGCCGACAAACTCGTCCAAGCCTACTACCCGCACGACTGCGACGCCTCCGCCTGCGGCGACTGGAAACAGACGGAGTCTTAACGGCGCGCGACGAACGCTTGAGCCGGTCGCTTCCGTCTATTTATTCGCGTTAGTCATTAGTCTTGATTAGTCGCCGGCCCGTGCGGCGGCGGCGCGTGCGCGCGGGAGGTGTTCACAGTCGCGCGCGTAGCGACGGAGCGCGTCTTCGAGCGTGGGCATGATGGAGGCGCGCGCGCTCGCGAGCGCCGTGTAGCGCGGGCGCGTGGCGGGGCGTGCGAAGTCGCGCGAGGGGCGCGCGTCGATTAGTCGCGGGTCGTAGCCGAAGAGCGCGGCGGCGCGGCGCGCGAGTTCCGCCCAAGTCGTCTCGCCCGCGTTCGCCAAGTGCCACAGGCCGCGCTCGCCGTCGAGCAGAAGGTCGAGCGTCGCGTGCGCGAGGTCGGGGACGTAGGTGGGCGACACGGTCTCGTCGTCGGCCGCCGCGAAACGCTCGCCGCGCGCGAGCGTTTGGAGCGCGAGCGTGACGAAGTTGTACTCGTCCCACGGCCCGAAGAACGCGCTCGTGCGGACGACGAGCGCCGTGGGCATCTCCCGCAACACTTCCCTCTCGGCCGCGAGCTTCGTCCGCCCGTAGACGTTGAGGGGCGCTGGCGCGTCCGTCTCGACGTAGGGCTTGCGCTTCTCGCCGTCGAAGACGAGGTCGGATGAGAAGGTGACGAGCGCCACGCGGCCGCGCCTACGCGCACACTCGCGCGCGAGCGTCGCCGCCCCCGCCGTGTTCTCTCTCTCACACTTTTCAGGCTCGCGCTCGGCGTCGTCCACGCGGACGTAACCGGCGGCGTTGACGACGACCCACGGCGCGTAAGCGTCGAGCGCGTCGGCGACCGAGCGCGCGTCGGCGATGTCCATCTCCGCGCGCGCGAGGAGTTCGCAGGCGAGTCCGCGCGCGCGGCAGGCGCGGGCCAACGCGCGGCCGAGCGTCCCCGTCGCCCCCGTGATGAGGACGGGGCGACGCTTGCCGCCGCTCGCGCGCGCGACTCCGACACGCGCGCGCGTGACTTCACTCGCGGACTCGGCGGGCGCGCGTCTGTGCCGCGCGACCGGCGGGTAGCAGAGACG
>DASUNL010000527.1:0-4028 GCA_036277175.1 Pyrinomonadaceae bacterium
GGCAGAACTCAACAATGCGCCCCCGCGCACGGCCGCGCCGCGCGCGAACGGCAACGGCAAGTCGAACGGAGGCGGCGACGGTAAAGGCGCGCGTCACACGTCGCTCGCGCTTGTCCCTGCGGGGAAGGCGCGCGCGGCGAAGACGGCGGAAGTCGTCGGCGAACACGCGAGCGCGCGTCGCGCCGCGTTGCCTCCAGCCCCTTCGGCCGACGCGCGCGAAACGGACGCGCAACAGAAGGCCGCGCGCGGCTGGCGCGGCATCTGGCGCACCTTGCAGATCGCGCGCGTGCTCGGCGCGCTCTCACTCTTTCTCTACCTCGAAGGCTACGAGGCGCGCGCGAAGTTCATGCGCCGCACGTCCGTGCGCTGGCGCGAAGAGGCGCGTGCGCGCGGTCGCGTCGCGCTCTTCCAAGAATGGAGCCGCGACGTTGACCGACGCGCCTTCGACCGCCTCGTGCGCGTCGTCCGACACATCGTCTTCCGAGGCCGCGAGGGTTCGGAGAACAAGACGGAGCGCGAGGCGCGGCAGGCCGCTTGGCTCAAGAAGAATCTGATTCACCTCGGCCCGACCTTCATCAAAATCGGGCAGGCGCTCGCCACGCGCGCAGACCTTCTGCCGCTCGCCTACATCAAAGAACTCTCGACGCTCCAAGACCAAGTGCCGCCGTTCCCGACCGCCGAGGCTTACGCGCGCATCGAGACGGAACTCGGCGCGCGGCTCTCCGAACTCTACGCCGAGATTGACGCCGAGCCGGTCGCCGCCGCCTCGCTCGGTCAGGTCTATCGCGCGCGGCTGCACACGGGCGAAGAGGTCGCCGTCAAAGTCCAGCGCCCGCGCCTCAAGGAAATCATCGGCTTCGACGTGGCCGTGCTCGAACGCCTCGTGCGCGCCGTCACGCGCCGCTACCCGCACGTGAGCGAGAACGCCGACTGGGAGGGAATGCTCGGCGAGTTTCGCATGGTCGTCTTCGAAGAGATGGACTACGCGCAGGAGGCGCGCAACGCCGAACGCTTCCGCGCGAACTTCCGCGACTGGCGCGTCATACACGTCCCCGTCATCCACTGGACGCACACCACTTCGCGCGTCCTCACGATGGAGTTCATACGCGGCACGAAGGTCACAGACCTCGAAGCCCTGCGCGCGCGCCGCATCTCGCCCGTCAAGGTCAACCGCCTGCTCGTGCGGACGTACCTGAAGCAGCTTTTGGAAGACGGCTTCTTCCACGCCGACCCGCATCCGGGCAACCTGCTCGTGATGGACGACGGGCGCATCGCCTTCTTCGACTTCGGCATGACGGGCAAGATTACGCCGAAGCTTCAAGCCCTGATGATCGACGCCTTCTTCCACGTCGTCGAGCGCGACATCTCGGGCCTCGCGCAGGACTTGTTCAACCTAAACTTCCTCAAGCCGGGCGTCGACCCCGACCGCGTCCGCCCCGTCGTCGAGGCGCTCTTCCAGCACTACATCAATCTGAAGCTCGGCGACGTCAACTTCAAGGAGCTGACCTACGACTTGGCCGAAGTGATGTACGATTATCCGTTTCGTCTGCCGTACAACTTCACGTACATCATGCGCGCTCTGATGACCCTCGAAGGCATCGGCATCGTCACCGACCCCGGCTTCAGCTTCTTCGACACCGCGAAGCCCTACGCCAAAGAGTTCATGCTCCGCCGCGAGGGCAAGAACTTCCGCAAGCTCTTCGTCGACCGCCTCCTCGGGCGCGACCGCGACGGCCGCATCGAGTGGGGCAAGATGTGGAAGCTCGCCAAGATGGCCGCGAAGACTTATCTGGGAAGCAAAAAATAGGGTAACATCGGCGCGGCCGCGCGTAGTCGCGCCGGAGGCCGCAGATGAGCAACATCACCATCGAACTTTCGCCGGAGCGCCTGTCGGAGCTTGAGCGGCTCGCCGCGCGGCTCGGGGTCTCGCCGCAAGAGTTGGCCCGCCTGAGCGTCGAGGAACTGCTGTCACAGACGGACGAGGAGTTTGAGCGCGCGGCCGACCGTGTGCTTCGCAAAAACGCTGAGCTGTACCGCCGTCTGGCTTGATGCGCTACCTCATACTCGTCTCCAGATAGTAATCTAATTTTAAATTAGAGACTCAGAGTTGAGTGACTATGTTTCAGAAAGACTACTGGAGCATGAAGGATGAGGAGCTAGAAGCGTTGGCGAAGAGATATAATATTGTAGCCACATCTGCAACGGGCGACCCCAACACAGACCTCGATGCGGAGTTTTATTTCGACCGCGATAGGGTAATAGAAAATTTAGTTGCCAGAGACTCCGCACTGTGGGCGGGGCGGGCGATTTTAATATCAGTTCTCGCGTTACTTGTTTCTTTAGCTGCTCTCATAGTTCCCCTACTCCTAAAATAGATTTCTATTCAAATTAGGACATTCCCCGTCGTCGCGCGCAGGTAGAGATTTTACAAAGGTGTTCTTTACCGCGACCGCGCGCCGGTTTACCATCACTCGCGTCGATTAACCGGCAACTGCGCGGTCGCTCTGTTTCATCAGAGGGGCGTCAGGCTAGTCCAATCCAGCCGCGAGCACACGCGGCAGACGAGAAGGCAAAACATGGAGAATGTGAAAGACGACGTCGTGCGGCGCGAGTCGGCGATGAACCGTTTCCTGAGCCTCATCGAGCGCGCGGGCAACATCCTGCCGCACCCGGCGACGCTGTTCGTCATCCTCGCGCTCGTCGTCATCGTCATCTCGGCCATCGCCGCGGCCGCCGGGGTGTCGGTCGTGCATCCGGGCACGAAGGAGGTCATTCGCGCCGAGAGTTTGCTGACGGTCGCGGGGATGCACCGCATCCTGACGGGCTTGGTAACGAACTTCACGGGGTTCGCGCCGCTCGGCGTCGTGCTCGTGGCGATGCTCGGCATCGCCGTCGCCGAGGGCAGCGGACTCATCTCGGCCGTGCTGCGCTCGCTCGTCCTCAACGCCCCGCGCAAGCTCTTGACCTTCGTCGTCGTCTTGGCGGGCGTCCTGACGCACGTCGCCTCGGACGTGGGCTACGTGCTGCTCATCCCGCTCGGCGCGATGATTTTCCTCGCCGTCGGCCGCCACCCAATCGCGGGCCTCGCCGCCGCCTTCGCGGGCGTCTCGGGCGGCTTCAGCGCGAACTTCCTCCTCGGCCCGACCGACCCGCTGCTCGCCGGCTTCACGCAGGAAGCGGCGCGCATCATTCACCCCGGCTTCGTCGTCACGCCGGCCGTCAACTACTACTTCATGGCGGCCTCGGCCTTCATGATTGCGATTGCCGGGACCGTCATCACGGAGAAGGTCATCGTGCCTCGGCTCGGCGAGTATCGCGGCGAAGAGAAGCCGGAGGAGCTGAAGGAGTTGACGGCCGACGAGCGGCGGGGCCTCCGGTTCGCGCTCGTCGTGGCGTTGCTGTTCGCCGTCTTCGTCGTCGCGGGCCTCGTCCCGGAGGGCGGCTACCTGCGCAACCTGCGGACGCGCGGCGTGCTCGACTCGCCCTTCCTCGGCGGCATCGTCGCCTTCATCTTCTTCGCGGGCGCGCTCATCGGACTGGCCTTCGGCATCGGCGCGCGCACGATGCGCAACGACTCGGACGTGATGAAGGCGATGGAGAAGGCGATGGCGACGATGTCGCTCTATCTCGTCTTGGCCTTCTTCGCGGCGCAGTTCGTCGCCTTCTTCAACTGGACGCACTTGGGCGTCATCACGGCGGTCAAGGGCGCGGAGTTTTTGAAGTCGTCGGGCATCAGCAGCTACCCGATTCTGATGATCATCGCGTTCGTCTGCATCACGGTGCTGTTGGACTTGGTGCTGGGGAGCGCGTCGGCGAAGTGGGCGGTGATGGCCCCGGTCTTCGTGCCGATGTTCATGCTCGTCGGCTACTCGCCCGCGCTCACGCAAGCCTCTTACCGCGTGGGCGACTCGGTGGCGAACATCATCACGCCTTTGATGAGCTACTTCCCGCTCGTCGTCGCCTTCGCGCAACGCTACGACAAGAAGGCGGGCATCGGGACGGTGATGGCGACGATGCTGCCGTACTCG
>DASUNL010000528.1:0-5070 GCA_036277175.1 Pyrinomonadaceae bacterium
AGCGCGACGAGCGCGGAGGCAGCGGAAGGCGCGGCTTCGGGCGGCGCGGGGCGCGCGCGGAACTGCCCGGTGCGCTCGTTGGTGAAGACGTGGAGACGGCCTTGCGCGTCGAGCAGGGCGGCGTCCGGGTCGCCGTCGCCGTCGAAGTCGGCCCAAGCGAAATCGCGGAGCGCAGTGACCGGCTCGAACGGACGCTGCTCGGCGAAGCTCGCGTCGCCGTTGTTGCGGAGGACGACGGGCGCGGCGTCCCGCGCGGCGAGCACGATGTCGAGGTCTCCGTCGGCCTCGATGTCGGCGGCCCACGCGCCCCACGCGGGCGTGTTGATGAGAGATGGGCTGAGCTTCGTCGTCGCGGTCGCGTCGGTGAATGACGTCGCCGTTTCCTGTCTGAAGAGTCGGAAGCCGCCTTCGCCCGCGAGCGCGAGGTCGGTCTTGAAGTCGTAGTTGTAATCGAGTGAGACGACGCCGTGCTGCGTCGGCGCAGTTGACGCGGGGCCGCCGGGGAACGATAACGTCACGCCGCCCGCGAGTCGGACGTCGCGCCCTCCGGCGAAGGCGAGGACGGGCGCGCCCTCGCCCGTCAGAGAAATCGCGCCGCCCCACGCGAACGCGCGGGCATCGTCCGTGCGCGCTTCGTCCGCGCCCACGTTAGTCGTGCGCGCTTCGGTCGTTCCTGCTTCGGTCGCGTTTGCGAGTTGCGGCGTCTCGACGTTGTAGGTCAAGCCTTCGTCGGGTGGCGCGGGGCGCGGGTCGGGCGACTCAAGACGTATGAAGCGCGTGAAGGGCTGGCTCAAGACTTCGGGCGGGTCTTCGACGGCGAGTCGGCTCTGGCGGAACTCGGGGAGGCGCACGAGCACGTTTCGGAGGAACTGCACGCGCGGCGCGGCCGCACGCAAGTTGCCGCCTGCGGCCGTCGCTTCGAGCGCGCTCAACTGCTCGCGCGCTTCCGAGGGCCACGCGGCCGACTGCTCGACGAAACCCGCCTTCAGGCTGCCGAAGAGTTGCGCGTCGCCGCGTTTGGCGGCGAGCCGCGCCGCGTCGAGTTGGACGGAGAGGTTGCGCGGCTCGACTTCGAGTAGGCGGCGAAGCAGACGCGCCTGCTCCTCCTCGTCACCCGCGCGCTCGGCCTCGGACGCGAGCGCGTAGAGGGCCTTCAAGTTTCGCGGGTCAAGCTCCACGGCGCGTTTGAAGGCGGCGGTCGCCTCGGCGTAGCGGCCTCGACCGCTTTCGACAAGACCGGCGAGGAAGTGTACGCGCGAGTTGTCGGGCGCGAGTTGTCGGGCGCGCTCCACGCTCTCGGCCGCGCGGTCGTGTTGTCGTTGCCGCAGATACAGAAGTCCGAGGTTGGCCCACGCCGCAGGCTCTTCGGGCGCGAGCGCGGTCGTCTCTTTGAGCTTCGCCTCGGCGCGCACGTCGTCGCCGACTTGCAGGGCGGAGAGTCCGACGTAGAAGGCCGAGACTATCTGTCGGTACTCCGCGGAGTTCTTCGCGGGCAGCGTCGGCGCGCGTTCACACGCGCAGAGGGCCGAGAGCGCGAGCGTGAGTGCGGCGGCGAGCGGGGCGCGGCGGCGCGGGAAAAGTTTCTTCATCAGTTCGGGTTCGCAAACGGGCCTTCCTGCGGCTGGACGAAGGGGCGAAATATATCATAACCTTGCCCACGTCACCCCGAAGACGCTCTCCGCATTGAGACGCCCGCCGCCGGATGCGCGCCGCGCGGCGTCTCTCGGCCCGGCGTCGCGCCAATCTTCGACAACAGGAGTCAGTCCATGTGCAAACGTCAGCGCGCCTCCCGCTTGCTCGCCACGCTCGTCTGCCTCGCCGTCACCACGTGCGGCACGCTCACCCTCATGGCACAACAACGAAATAACCCGGCGGCCGCCGATGCGTCGTTCGACACTCTGACGCCCGGCAAGGTCGTCGGCGGCTTCCGCGCCGAGGCCGTCTACACGAACGACTCCGACCGCCCGATGGGCGCGCGCCTGCGCCACGTCCGCACGGGCTTTACGCTCGACTACCTGCAACTGCAATCCGTCCCGCAGATTTTCCTGTGGGTCAACTCGTTCCCGACGTCCGACATGGGCGAGCCGCACACGCAGGAGCACTTGCTCTTGGGCAAGGGCAACGTCGGCCGCGCGCATTCGAGCCTCGAAGGCATGACGCTCGTCGGCTCTTCGGCCTTCACGATGCAGTGGCGCACCTGCTACTTCTTCCACACGGCCGCCGGCCCCGAAGTCTTCTACGACGTCTTCGAGAGTCAGGTGAACGCCCTGCTCCACCCCGACTACTCGGACGAAGAAATCAGGCGCGAGGTGATGAACTGGGGCGTCGCTGTGAACCCGGCCGACAAGACCCTGCGGCTCGAAGAGCAGGGCACGGTCTATCAAGAGATGGCTTCGACCTACGACCGCCCGGCGTCGCGTCTGTTCCGCTCGGTCGGCCACATGCTCTACGGCACGACGCACCCGCTCTCGGTCTCTTCGGGCGGCTGGCCCGCCGACATCCGCCGCATGAAGCCCGAGCACATACGCAAGTTTCACGCGGACACGCACCACCTCGGCAACATGGGCATGGTCGGCTCGTTCCCGCGCGAGATGCCGCTCGGCCAGACGCTCGCGCGCCTTGACGAAATCTTCAAGCGGCTCGAACCGCAGCCCGCGAAGATGAAGTTTATGACCGAGGCCCAGTTGCCCGCGCCGAAAGGCGCTCCGGCGGGCGAGATTCGCATCGTCGAATACCCGCACCGCAACGAGCAACAGGCGGGCACGATTCTCTACGCATGGCCCGCGCAGCTAAAACTTACGCCGCAGGACGAAATCCTGCTCGGCCTCTTTCTTGAGAACTTCGCCGGAGACCCGACGACCAACCTCTACAAGAAGTTCGTCGACACGAAGACGCGCGAGTTGGACATCGGCGCGAAGTCCGTCTTCGGCTTCGTCGATGAAGACCAAGGGCACCCCGTCTACATAGGCTTCGGCGACGTGCCGCCCGCGAACATGACGACGGAGAAGATTCAGCAGGCGCGGCAGAAGATTACGGACGAGATTCGCCGCATCGCCTCGCTCGCCGACGGCTCGCCGGAACTACGGGAGTTTAACGAGCGACTGATGAACCGCGTCATTCAAAGGCGGCGCGACCTCTCGAAGTTCGTCAACTCGCCGCCCGGCTTCGGCTTCCGCAACACGTCGTCGGCGTGGATGTCGCACCTGCGCAGTCTCGAAGAGGTGAAGGGCTTCCGCAAGTCCGTCACGCTGAAGACGGAGATGGCGGCCATCGAGCGTCAGCTCGCCTCGGGCAAAAACTTCTGGCGCGCCTCAATCGCCTCTTGGAAGCTCGCCGACTCGCAGCCTTACGCGGCGGCCGCGAAGCCGAACCCCGAAGTCATCCGCCGCGACGAGGCCGAGAAGGCGGCGCGCGTCGAGGCCGAGACGGCGCGTTTGAAGACGCAGTACGGCGTGCCGGACGCGCAGGAAGCCTTGCGCCGCTACAAGGCCGACTACGAGAAGACGACGGCCGAGCTTGAGCGCGCGGCCAAGCAAGCTTCGACGCCGCGCTTCATCGAAAGCCCGCCGCTCACGCTCGACGACCAGCTCGACTTCCAGACCTCGACGCTCGCGGGCGGCGTGCCGATGGTCGCCTCGACCTTCGACAACATGACGAGCGCGACCACCGGACTCGCGCTCCGCCTCGACTCCGTCCCCGAAGAGGAGTTGGTCTACCTCTCGCTCATGCCTTTTCTCCTGCGTAACGTCGGCGTCGTGCGCGACGGCCGCGCCGTCACCTTCGAGGAGATGAGCGAGATGCTGCGCAAGGAGGTGCTCGCGCTCGACACCTACTTCAGCACGAACTTCCGCACGGGCCGCGCCGAGTTGGTCGTTCGCGGCGCGGGCAACGACATCGAGGAGTCGAAGCGCGCGCTCGCGTGGATGCGGCTGCTGCTGACGAGTCCGAACTGGCGACCCGACAACCTCGCGCGCATACGCGACGTGGTCGACCAGCAGCTTGGAAACTTGCGCAACCGCATGCAGGGGTCTGAGGAGTCTTGGGTCAACGACCCGGCCGACGCCTACTGGCGGCAGGACAGCCCCGTGCTGCTCTCGACCTCCTCGTTCCTCACGCGCACACACAACGCGCACCGCCTGCGCTGGATGCTCAAGGACGCGGGCGAGCACCGCGACGCCGTCGCCGCCTTCCTCGAACAGCTCGCGACCGCCGGCGCACAACAGGGCGCGACGCGCGAGAACTTCAAGAACCTCCTCGGCACTTTGCAGACGGGTGAGTTGAAGGACAGGCAGTTTAACGACATCAAGTCGAGCTTCACGGCTTTACCCGACGGCGCGAAGGCGGTCGTCCGCGAGGCCGCGAAAGACCTCGACCAGACGCTCGCCGACTTGCCCGACGCTTCGCTCGGCGCGGACTGGTCATACCTCGTCCGGCAGATTCGACACGACCTCCTCGTGCCGCCCGAGAAGGCGCTCGCCGATTTGAACAACCTGCGCCAGCGTCTTCTGAAGTCGGGAGGCGCGCGCATGTTCATGACGGGGTCGCGCGCGTCGCAGGAGGCGCTCGCGCCGGGCGTCCGCACGCTTCTCGGCGCGCTCGAAGCGGGGCAAGCCCCGGCCGTCAAACACGCCGACACGCGGCTCGTCGAAGCGCGTCTGCGCTCTCGCCTGCCACGCGCGAAAGAGCCTGTCTTCGTCGGGCTGATGCAGCCGAACCTGACGAGCGGCGTCTTCCTCAACTCCGCGCCGGGCGTCACCTACGAGACGACCGACCGCGACGCGCTGCTCGACTACCTCGCCTCGCGTCTCTACGCGGGACGCGGCGCGCACGGCATCTTCATCAAGACTTGGGGCGCGGGACTGGCTTACTCGAACGGCTTCCGAGGCTCGGTCGGGACGGGACGCCTCGGCTACTACGCCGAGCGCACGCCGGAACTCCCGCAGACCTTGACGTTCGTCATCGGCGAACTGAAGCGCGCGCCGCGCGACGAGAGCTTGACCGAGTACGCCATCGCGCAAGCCTTCGCCGAGTTCCGTTCGGCCTCGCCCTACGAACAGCGCGGCGAGGCGA
>DASUNL010000529.1:0-14902 GCA_036277175.1 Pyrinomonadaceae bacterium
GGCGGCGGGATGAAAATCGCCCCGCGCGCACGGCTCGACGACGGGCTGCTCGACATCGTCGTCATCGGCGACATGAGCGCCGCGCGCATTCTCGCCAACTCCTACCGCGTCTATCTTGGCACGCACCTCGGCATGGAGCAGGTCGGCCACGCGCACGCGCGCCGCGTCTCTGCCCACCCGACCGATGGCGAAGAGGTGAAGTTGGAAGTCGACGGCGAGTTGGTCGGCCGCCTGCCCGCGACCTTCGAGGTGCTGCCCGGCGCGCTTCGCGTCAGGTGCGACGGAAGTTAAGCGGTGCCGAAGGCCGACGCGCCGAGGAAGTTTTCGCGGACGTAGACGACCGTGTCGTGCAAAGTCTCGGACGGGTCGCGCGGCGAGAACGAGAGCTCGCGCTCGGCCTTCGTCGAGTCGAGATACCAGAAGTGCTCGGCCATCTCTATCTCGGAAGGCTCGACGGGCGGCGCGAGCTTCCAGTGTTTGTAGAGCGCGCTCAAGCCCCGCGCGCCCGCGACCGCCACACGCGACGGCAGAGCGATGCGAGGCGCGGCGACCTTCGTCAGACGCTCCAAACGACCGAAGAACTTCTCGAACGTCCAGTTGGCCGCGCCGAGCAGGTAACGCTCGCCCTCACGGCCGTTCGCCATCGCGTTGATGAAAGCCCGCGCCGCGTCGCGCGCGTCGACGAAGCTCAGACCGCCGCGCGGCACGGACATGATTTTGCGCGAGAGGAAATCGAGGACGACGCGCGTCGAACTCAAACGCTCGTCGCCGGGGCCGAGCAGCAGGCTCGGGTTCATGATGACGAGGCGGCGGCCCGCGCCCGCGAAGTGCTCCAACGCGACGCGCTCCTGATAGGCCTTGCTCGCGTAGTAGGGCCAGCGCGAGATGATGTCGAGCGGCTGCGGCCAGTCCTCGTCGGGCCGCACGTCGCCCGCGTCGGTGACGGCAATCGTCCCGCTCGTCGAGGCGAGCACGACGGAGCGGACGCCCGCCTCCACGGCCGCGTCGCACAACAGGCGCGTCCCCTCGACGTGGAGCGCGTACATCAAATGCGCGTCCTCGCGCTCGCGCGAGACGCGCCCCGCCAAGTGGTAAATCTCGCCGACGCCCTCGACCGCGCGCCGCACATCCTCGGCCGACAGAATCGAGCCCGTCACCGACTCGACGCCCAGCTCTTCGAGCCACGCGGGCGCGGACGTTGACATCACGCGCAGGTTCTTCGCGCCCGACGCGACCAACTCGCGCACCAGATGCGAGCCGAGAAAACCCGTCCCGCCCGTGACGAGCGTTACGGCCGGGCGACGCCGCGCGAGCGCCCTCGTCCCGCCTTCGAGCGCGGTCTGCTTCTTCGCGCCCGAGCGCGCGCCCTTCTTCGCCGCCGCCTTCTTCGCGGCCGGTCGCTTCGTCGTCTTCTTCGTCGCCATAAAAAAAGTGACGGGTGATGAGTGATGAGTGACGTGCTAAAGACAGGTTTTCAACTTGTCACTCATCACTCATCTCTCGTCACTGTCTTGTTAGTCCCCGGTCACGGCCATGCGGTCGGTGTTCTCTTCATCGGCGGGTGCGCCCGCGCGTCGCTCGGCTCGCCAGCGTCGGCGCAGAGACTTCGCGTCGAAGTCGCGGCGCGCGCCGTCGCGCAGGTTCTCTATCTCGTGTCGGACGAGCGCGGCGACGATGCGGTAGGCTTCCGAACGCGGCATCCCGCGCGTCAGCTCTTCCAGCTCCTCGGGCGAGAGGAAGCGGCCAATCTTCGCGCCGATGTCGCGACCTTTGAGCACGTTCGACCCCTTCGGCAGCGCCTCGTAAGTGCCGTGGATGTAGATGGGCAGGATGCCCGTGCGCGTCGAGAGCGCGAGGTAGGCGAAGCCGGATTTGAACTCGGCCATCTCGCCCGTCATCGAGCGCGTGCCCTCGGGGAAGATGAGCGCGGTGTGGCCGCGCTCAAGAAACGAGCGCGCGTGCCGTAGCGATTGGCGCAGACTGCCCGAACGCTCGATGGGGACGAGGTTCGTGAAGTTGTTCATGTAGGCGCGCTTGTACTTGTTGTCGAAGAAGTAGTCGGCCGCCGCGAGCGCCACCATGTCGCGGCCGTACTCGCCCAAAGCGACCTTAACAAGCCCGATGTCGAGGTGCGAGGCGTGGTTCGAGGCCGCGATGAAGTTGGTGTGCGTCGGCACGTTCGACTGCCCCTCGATTTTCATGTCGAGCATGCGTTCATAAAAGAGGCGCTGCAAGACGTCGAGTCCACGGTTGCCGAGCAGCCGCACCGCCGAGGGGATGTAGATTTCGTCGTCGGCGCGCTGCTCCTCTTCGGCGGCGCGTCGCTCGGCCTCGCGCCTCTGCGCGGCCGAGGGGCGGCGCGTCACGACCGACTGCAACTCGCGCACGTCCTGAACGGTGTTCAGAGTCTCGGGCGAAGAGACTGTGCCGCCCGCGTGCTCGATGGCCGTCGCCAACTCGACGAACATCAGGCTGTCGAAGCCGAGTTCCGAGAGCCGCGTCTCCAGAGAGACTTGCGCGCGAGGGCGATTCGAGACCGTCGCGACGATGTCGAGAAGCCACGCCGAGTCGCCCACGCGCGCGCGCGAAGCGGAGTCGTCGCCGAGTCCGGCGCGCGTCTGTCGCTCAAGCTCTTCGAGCGCGGTCGTCACCTCGCTGCGCCTGACCTTGCGCGTCGCCGTACGCGGCAGCTCCTCGTCCGTGAAGTGGAGAACCTTGACGCGCTTGAAGAAGGGAAGCGCCGTTGACACGTCGCGGAAGTGCTCTTCGACCTTGCGCCGCACTTGGTCGCGCGAGAGCGAGATGTCGTAGTCGTAATCGGGGACGACGAGGCACGCGACCTTCTCGCCGAGTCCGTCGGCGAGGCCGACGACGCTCAGCTCCTTAACGTATGGCGAGTCCGAGTAGAGGTCTTCTATCTCGTCGGGGTAGACGTTCTTTCCGTTGGTGTCGACGATGATGTCTTTCGAGCGGCCGACGAGGTAGAGGTTGCCCTCTTCGTCGAGGCGGCCAAGGTCGCCCGTGTAGAGCCAGCGATTTTGCAGGGCGCGCTTCGTCGCGTCCTCGTTCAGGTAATAACCGGCCATCACGTTCGCGCCGCGCGCCAAGACTTCGCCGATGCCTGACGAGTCGGCTTCCGCGATGCGTATCTCGACGCCGGGCAGGGGCTTGCCGACGCTCTCGGCCAGAAGCTTGTTCTGCGGGCGCGTCACGGTGAGGACGGGCGAGGCTTCCGTCAGCCCGTAGCCTTCGAGGATGGTGAAGCCGAGCCCGTGCATCTCGCGCTTGACCTTCTCGTTGAGGGCCGAGCCGCCGCTGATGAGATAGCGTATGCGCCCGCCCATGCCTTCGTGAATCGGATAGAAGACGACGCGGCCGAGGTTAAAGGGCGTGCGGTCGCGCAGCCAACTGTTCGCGTTGATGAGCAGGTCGGCGGCGCGGCCTATCCACTCGCTGCGCTCATTGAGGCGCGTCTTGATGCGGCGGTGCAGAAGCTCCCAGAGCGCGGGCACGCCGACCATGCCGGTGACGTGTCCGTTCTTAATCGCGCGCGCGAGTTCCTCGCCGCTCAACTCGGAGAGATAAGTAATCTGCGCGCCGCGACTCAGAGGAGTAAGGAAGCCCGTGGAGAACTCGAACGTGTGGTGGAGCGGGAGGACGGACAGCACCCCGTCGCTCGTCGACATGTCGAAGACGGACGAGAGCATCGAGACCATGTTCGACAAGTTCTTGTGCGTGAGCATGACGCCCTTCGGCTGCCCCGTCGTGCCCGAAGTGAAGATGAGCGAGGCGAGCGACTGCGCGCCGACCTTGGGCGGGAGAAGCGCGAGGCGTTCGTCCTCCTCGCGCTCGTCTATCAGCTCGAAGACCTCGTCGAACGTCCAGACGCTCGTCGCGGTGAGTCCTTCCGTATCGAGCCGCTCGCGCAAGGCGGGGTGCTCGCCCAACATCTCGCGACTGCTGATGATGCCGGTCGCGTCGCTCGCGCGCACGAAGTTGAGAATCTCTTCGGTCGAGCTTTCGGGGTCGACGGGCACGCACGTCGCGCCCGCCTTCAAGACTCCGAAGTAGCTCATGCCCCACTCGGGCGCGTTGCGGCTGAGGAGCAACACGCGGTCGGCGGGCTTGACTCCTCGCGCGGCGAGGAATCCGGCGGCGCGCGTGGCGAGTTCGTGTAAGTCTGCGTAGGTGTACTGCTCCTGTCGCCCGTCGCGCTCGACGCGCATGGCGACGCGCGTCGCGAAACGCTTCGACGAAGTCTCGAACAACTCCAAAAGGTCGCGGTAGGTGTAGACGCGCTTGGGCTGCGCGCGCATGTCCTCTTCGAGCTTCGGGAAGACCCACTTCTTGAGGCCGGGGAAGTGGACGCGCATCCAGTAGTCGTACCAATCGAGACTCTCGACGCGCCAAGGCAGGAGCGGCTGCTCGTCCTTGCGTATCGCGGAGAAGAGCGAGCGGACGTTGTCGGCGCGGAAGACGTAGGCGTTCTCGACCATGAAGGGGCGGAACATCTCGAACGCGCCTTTTGTCTCGCGCGTGAACTCTTCGACGCGGTCGACCTGCTCTTTGGCGCGGTCGATGATGTCGGTGATTCGGCCGCCGCCCCAGCGCGGGCGCACGCGGTCGAGGAGTCCGGAGACTCGCTTCGCGGCCGAGTTGACCATCGGCGTCGAGGTCGTGTCGAAACGCGAGGTCGTGACGGGCCGCGCCTCCATGCGCGCGGCCAACTCGTTGACGACGCGGAAGCCCGTCTCCTTCTCCTGAAAATGTTTGCGCTTGTAGAGTCCGAGCAGGCCGACGATGCGCTCCATCGTGTTCGGGTTCGAGTCCCCGGTCGCGGCCTGATAGACGAGGCGCGGCTCGCGCACGCACGCCTCGGCCGCGACCGCCAACATGACGGAGGCGACCGCGTCGACGGGCGTGATGTCGAGTATGAGTTTCTCGTTGACGGGAATCTGCGTCTGCCCCTTGAGCGTGATGAAGATGAGCGGCGCGGTCGTCGTGAACCCCTCGTTCCAGCCGGGGAACGGGTAGGTGTTGGCCGACTCGACGATTGACGGGCGGACGATGGCCTTGACGATGCCCTCTTCCGCGGCGACGAGTTGTTCGCCGAGCGACTTCGTGTAGGTGTAGATGTTCGGCCAGCCCCAGAACTCCGCGCGCTCGATGCCAAGTTCGGTCAAACGCTCGCGCGTCCAAACTTTCCGCTCGCGCGCGACGGCGAGACCCATCGCGTCGAGGTCGTCGGGGTCGCGCCCCTCTTCGACGAGGCGTTGACGCGCCAACTCGCGGAAGCGCGCCGCCTGCATCGCGTCGCGCGCCTCTTCGCGCACGCGCTCGGCGAGCTTCGCGCAATCGCGTATCTCCTGCTCGACGGAGAACTCGACGCCGGGAATCTCTTCGCGGCGCGGGAAGTAGCCGATGACGGGGTCGCTCTCCCAGACGGGGCCGGAGCGGTTGCCCGCGACGAAACAGGTCGAGACATGGACGAGCGCGGGCCGCTTCATCCGCTTCGTGAAGCTGATGACGTTCTGCGTGCCGACGACGTTGGTGCGAAGCGCGCTCTCTAAAGTAGGGTTGAAGGTAACGTTCCCCGCCGAGTTGATGACGACGTCCGTGTCTTCGGCGACTTCCCGCGCGCGCTCCTCCGTGAAGCCCAAGTTGTCTTCGGCGATGTCGCCGTTGACGATTACGACCTTGTCGCGGATGAACTCGTCGAACGCCGCGCCGTAGAGTTCGCGCAAAGGGTCGAAGGGCGGCGCGGTGACGACGTTATTCCAGAAGCGCGTCTGCGACTCCTCCTCGCCTCGTGCGCGCACGGTCACATACACGCGCCCGACGCCGGGGAAGCGATGCAGGAGCATCGACAGCGTCACCTTCCCGACGAACCCCGTCGCGCCGATGAAGAAGACGTTGCGGCCCTGATAAATCTCTGTCGGAGACAGCTTCATATCTGCTCGGATTGACCCGGCGACCGGCGGCCGGCGACTTTAAACAGCTTGTCTATCTCATAACTGAAGCCGGGAAGGATATCGCCGCCGTCAATCACCGCCCCTTCTCCGACGACGAGCGACTCTTCCGCCGTGAAGTAAGTTCTGACGGTCTTCTGCTCCGGGTCGACGATCCACACGACGTGCGTCCCGGCCGCGAAGTAAAAATCGACCTTCCTCTTCATCTCGGCGGCGGTATTGCTCGGACTCAAAACCTCGACCGCAAGGTCGGGCGCGAGCGGGAAGAACTTATCAAGATTTTCCGCCGCCCCGAGCCGGGCGTGGCTGATGTACGCAACGTCGGCCCCGATTACCGTGTCAGGGTCTTTCTCTATCCAGAAGCCCGTCTCCGCACCACACACGACGCCGAGGTCGTTTTCTTCAACGAAGTTGTTGAGTGCGGCGGCGAGTCTCGCGCATAGAATCCCATGCGTCACGCCGGTCGGCGACATCTTTTTGAGTTCTCCACGAATTAACTCCAAACGAGAGTCGCTTCGGCCGTCGCGATGAGGCATCGCGAGTAACTCGTCGGCCGTGATTAAGCGTGTGTTCGTACTCATAACTGAACCGCCTTGCTCACATCTTAACTCATGTCGCAGATGCCTATCATGGGCTGGTGGAGCATTGTAATCTCTGCGGAGCGGCCCATGTAACTGCGGGCCATCGCAATGGCCTCGGTCAGGTTGTCGGCGCGCTCCCAGCCCATCATCGCGGGGACGTGCGCGTTCTCCGCGCCGGCGGCGATGACGCGGCCGACGTGCTGGCGTCCGTTCTCGCCCCAGTACCACATGAAGAACGGGTGCGCGCCGTGGTAGGCGTTGCCGCGCCGGTACATCTCGATGTAGGAGGGGTTTTCGGCGAACTCGCGCTCGTACTTGTCACGCAAGACCTCGGCGTCGCGCGTCTCGGGCAGGAGGCGGTTGAAGAACTCGATGTAGCTCGGATGAAAGTCGTGGTCGAAGAGGTCGTAGCAAGGGTGATTGAGAATCATCACGCCGCCCTTCTTGAGCAGGGGCTTGTTGCGGTAGAAGTTGAAGTGATAGCCGAGCGCCATCACCTGCACGAGCAGGGGGTTGAGAATCGAGTAGACGTTGTAGGGCGAGATGTCGGGGATGCCGGTGATGAGTATGTCGCACTGGCCCGTGACGGGAATCAGGTACTGCTCGAAGTTCTTCTCGATGATGCGCGCGTGCGTCGGCTCGGTTCGGCCCGCGTGGCAGGCAATCATCTCGTACTGCGAGGGGAACGATTGCAGGAGCTTGCGTCGGGCGGTGCGCGGCATCGCGCTCATGGTGCGGCGCACGGCCTCGAACTTCAGACGGTCGAACGAAGAGAAGTCGTCCTCGTTCTTCAAAAGGAAGTCCATCTCGCCGGTGAACATGCGGTTGTTTAAGGCCGTCTCGATGTGGAAGACGTTCATGTGCTCGTCGACGAGCTTGCCGAGACGGACGACCTTGTGATTCAGCTCCGAGCTGGCCGGGTCCATGTAGCTGTCGGACGCGCGGATGGTCTTCGGCTCGTGGTGCGCGCGCAGAGACTCGTAGTCGCACAATCCGACGGCGACCGACTTGTGCCCGCCGTCCATCGGGACGAGGTTGATGTTGACGTAGATGACGAGGTCTGATTCGGCGGCGCGGCGGTTGATGCGCAAGGGTTCGCGGTGCTTCGTCTCGCCGAGCTTGACGAGGCCGTCGTCCCACTCGGCGTCGTGGTTGTAGTAGCGGTCGGGGTGGAAGTCTTTGAAAATCTTCGCGCCGACCATCCGCTTCATCTCCCACTCGGTCATCTTCCGGTGGAGCGAGTTGGCGATGATGATGTGCGTGTCGTCGACGCCGTTGGCGGCGAGGAGGTCTAAGACGACTTCGAGGACGGTCTGCCGGATGTCGGGCGTCGCCATCGGCGGGAGCGGCAAAGAGATGTCGTCGACCGCGATGGTCACCTTCATGCCGGGCGCGAGCTGCGCGTAGAGCGGCTCGCAGTCGTGCGGGTGATTGAGGGCGTAACGAATCGCGGCCTCGCGGTTCGGCAGGCCCTTCATCGGCGGCTTCGGGTAGATGACGCGCGTGCCGACGGGCAGGTCTTCGAGGATGAAGTCCTCGCCCGAGGGGATGATGCGCGGCGCGCTGTCGCGGTCGATGTAGACGACCGACTCGTGAACTTTGCGTCTTAGCTGAAGGCTCATCGCGTCACTTTAAATTGAGTATCGGCCAGTCGTGGTGCAAAGCGGTCTGGCGCAGACGGAAGTCGGGGTTGACGGCCGCCGGGTGTCCGACGATGGAGAGCATGGGCAGGTCGCTCATGCTGTCCGAGTAGGCGTATGACTCGGAGAGGTTCACGCCCTCGCGCTCGGCGAACGCGCGTATCCACGTCGCCTTGGTCGCGGCGGCGAGGACGGGCGGGAGCAGGCGGCCCGTCGCCGCGCCGTTGACGAATTCGAGCCGGTTGGCGACGTAGTCCTTGATGCCGAGGTAACGCATCAGAGGGTCGACCGAGATGTCGAGCGCGCCGGTGACGACGACTTGGCGGAGGCCCAAGCGCCGCGACTTCTCTATCAAATCGAACGTGCCGGGGAAGACGGCCGGTTTGAGCACGTCCTCGAACAACTCCTCGGCGAAGAAGCGGAGGCGGTCTTCGGTCTCGCCGCGATAGCGTTTGAAGAAGAGGTCGTTAAAGACCTTGCGGCTGTATTGGTCGGTGACGGCGAAGAGCGGGAGGCTCAGGACGGTCGTCGCGCTCTTGCGCAGAGAGCGGAGGATGCCCTGCTGGTTCTTGGCGTAGAAGCCAAGCGTGTGCACGAGGTTCGTGCTGACGAGCGTCCCTTCGAGGTCGTAGAATGCGGCTGCCGCCAAATTCGTCCTCCCTGCATGCGTGTTCTTTAGAGCGTGTGTCCGACAAGGGGGTCGCGGACACTTAACGGTTGCACAGGTTTTGTTGGTGCTGAAATATAACCCAAACGGCCGACTTTGTGTTAGCGGCTGAAAGCTGACGGCCAGAAATTACCTTACTATTACATTCAACTTGAGGCCCGGAGGCGCGTGAGATGAGCGACGCGAAGTGTTCGTGCGAGAGGTTTGAGCGTCTGGAAGGCGCGAGCGTCGCGGCCTACGCGGCCGCGTTCCTCGAAGACCTCGGGCGCGAGCGCGACGTGTCGAAGAAGAACCTCTACCGCTGCCGCGTCTGCGGGCGCGTGTGGGAGCGGCGCGCGCCCGTGGGCGAGGGCAAACGCCCGTCGCTCGTGCGGCGCGAAGGAGTTAAAGGCGACTAAGGCGTTTGAAGCCTTGTTAATTTCGCAACCGTTCCGTCTACAAATTATCAACGGCGGGCGGTAAGATGAGAACCCGTGAGAATCGCTACGTGGAACGTCAACTCGGTCACGGCGCGCCTGCCGCTCGTCCTGCGCTGGCTCGCGAAGGAGCGGCCCGACGTGCTCTGCTTGCAGGAGACTAAGTGCGCCGACGAGCGTTTCCCCGCGCGCGAGTTCGAGGAGGCGGGCTACAGGTCTGAGACGCACGGGCAGCCGACCTACAACGGCGTCGCCATCCTCTCGCGCGCGCCCGCGACGGAAGTGCAGAAGGGTTTCCCCGACGACGCGGCGGGCGCGCACGCGCGTCTGCTGGCGGCGACGGTCGAGGGCGTCCGCGTCGTCAACGTCTACATCCCGAACGGCGCGTACGTCGGCTCGGAGAAGTACGACTTCAAGCTCGGCTGGATGCGTCGGCTGCGGGAATTCTTAGACGAGGAGTGTTGGGCCGACGACGACGTCCTGCTCTGCGGCGACTTCAACGTCGCGCCCGAAGACCGCGACGTACACGACCCAGACCTCTGGCGCGGCAAGATTCTCTTCAGCCGGCGCGAGCGCGAAGCCCTACAGGAGATTAAAGACTGGGGCTTCGTTGACGCCTACCGACACCACGTCGCGGAGGGCGGAAACTTTTCATGGTGGGACTATCGCGCCGGCTCGTTTCAGAAGAACGCGGGGCTTCGCATCGACCACGTGTGGGTCTCGGAGCCTCTGGGAGGACGTTCGACGCGCGCGTGGATAGATAAAGAGCCGCGCGCGTGGGAGCGCCCTTCGGATCACACGCCGGTCGTCGTCGAGTTCAGTTGAGCTTGCGGGGACGCGGAGGGCGCGAGCGAGGTTGTAACGGGGATGACGGACGGGAGGGAGAGAGGGAGTTGGAAGGGTTGGGCGGCGGCGACGCTGCTCCCGTCCTGCGTCCTCGTGCTCTTCTGGTTGCTCGTCCGCTGGATGCCGGGGCCGACGGCCGGCGGCCTCGCCTTCCTCGCGGGCATCCTCGTCGTCTACTTCTTCTTCCCGAAGCTTAAACTCAGCGTCGGCCGCGTCGTCGCCGGCCTCCTGCTCGCGCTCGTCGTCGCCTACGTCCTCATCGCTCTGAGCATCAGGGGATAGACGAAAGAGGTACTCGTTGAAGGACTCGAAGCGGGCGGCCAAGAAACGCGGGGCGACGAAGAGCGCGCGCAGGAAGTCTCCGAAGGGCGAGGCGCGGCCCGTCGAAATCACGCGCGAGTTGCTGCGCGCGATGCCTCTGCCTGAGCCGCGAGAGGCGGACGACAAAGAGGCGCGCGGCCGCGTGCTCGTCGTGGGCGGTGGGCCGGAGACGCCGGGGGCGGCCCTGCTCGCGGGCACGGCCGCGCTGCGCGCCGGGGCGGGGAAGCTGCAAGTCGCGACTTACGATCCTTTGCACGCGGCGACGGTCGGCGTCGCGCTGCCCGAGGCGCGCGTCATACCGATTACCTTCGGCCCACACAGCCGGATGGCCTCACTCGACGAATGCCTCCGTCGGGCGGACGCCGTGTGCGTCGGCCCCGGCTGGACGAGTGAGCGAGAGCACGGGCCGCTCTACAAGCTTCTGCGGGTCGAGACGCGCGCGACTCTCGTCTTCGATTCAAAGGCCGTCGCCGCATACGTCAACTCGCCACTCAAGGGCGCATACAAGGGCCGCTCCATACTGACCCCGAACGCGGAGGAGAGCGCGGACTTGACGCCCGGACGCGCGAAGCGTGGCGCGCGCGAACTGCGCGACGACGCGCGACGCGCGGCAAAGGATTTGGGCGCGGTCGTCGTCCTCAAAGGTCGCGAGACTTTCATCTGCGCGCCGGACGGGCGCGAGTACGTCAACCGCGCGGGCAACGTCGGCCTCGCGACTTCGGGGTCGGGCGACGTTTTGGCGGGACTCGTCGCGGGGCTGGCGGCGCGCGGCGCAGACCCGCTCGCGGCGGCCGTCTGGGGCGTCCACGCGCACGCCGTCGCGGGCGACGTGCTGGCGCGGCGAGTCGGCGCACTGGGCTTTCTCGCGCGCGAGCTGCTCGAAGTGCTCCCGCGCGTGCTCGAAGAGCTTGCGGCAGGCAAAGCGAGTTGAGCGGTCAAACACACGTCGAGACTTTTCTCCAAGCCTTGCGCGAGAGCGTGGGCGACGGCTCATTCGTGAAGCTGACGCTCGGCAAGTATCGCGGCGCGGAGAAAGGACTGAAGAACGTCTACGTCAAGCCGGTCGATTTGCGCGGCGCGCCGCACCTCTCGCTGCTCTACCGCCACGAGACGCGCGACGTGGTCAAGAACCACACGATAGAGGAGGCGTTTGAAGTCGTCGGCCGTCTGCTCGGCGCGTCCTTCCTCGGCGGGCATCTCTTCACGACGGCGCGCGACCTGCGCATCGAGTTCAACCGAAAACGCGAGCCGCGTCTCGTTGAAGGCGGGCCGACCTTGACCGAGGCGACGGCGCGCGGGCACGAGCGGCGCAAGCGACGTCTCGTCGAATCGGAGGGAAGCGTCTGGCTGCGCGGCTTGGGCGTGACGAACGAGCGCGGCGAAGTGCGCGCGGCGATGGGCGACAAGTTCCGGCAGATAAACAAATTCGTCGAGACGGTCGCCGGACTCTTCAACGAGTCGCGCCTGCGCGAACGCAAGGAGCTGGCAGTCGTCGACATGGGCGCGGGCAAAGGCTACCTGACGTTCGCCGTCTACGAGTATTTCCGCCGGCTCGGCGTCGAGGCGAAGGTGCTGGGGCTTGAGGCGCGGCGCGAGCTTGTCGAGCTGTGCAACCGCGTGGCGACCGAAGCGGGCTTCGAGGGCTTGAGGTTTCGCGCCGGAAGGATTGAAGAGTTCGAGCTTGAGAGCGCCGACATTCTCATCGCGCTCCACGCCTGCGACACGGCGACCGACGAGGCCATCCACAAGGGCGTCGCGGCGGGCGCGCAAATCATCATCACCGCGCCGTGCTGTCACAAAGAGCTGCGCCCGCAGATCGAGCCGCCCAAGGTGCTCGCGCCCGCGCTCCGCCACGGCATCCTCCGCGAGCGCGAGGCCGAGATGCTCACCGACACCCTGCGCGCGCTCCTCCTCGAAGAATCGGGTTATCGCACCAAGGTCTTCGAGTTCGTTTCGACCGAGCACACGCGCAAGAACACGATGATCGCGGCCGTGCGTCGCGAAGGGGGACAGGACAGGGAGACGACGCGGCAACAAATCGACGAGCTGAAAGACTTCTACGGCGTCCGCGAGCAGCGACTCGAAAGCCTTCTGCGCGGCGAAGGCGAAGGCGCGCGCGGGCGCGAGTGAGGCTTGAGCATGCGCGGTTGCGCGTGAGTCGTCGGCGCGTGCGGGCGAGAAGGCTTCAGCGTTCGGCGTGTGCGAGGGGGAAGTCGGGGACTGTGAGCGGGCGCGTGGCGGTCGGCGTCTGCCGGTAGTTGGTCAGTTGGCGCACGCGGCGGGTGAGGAAGGTGTCGAGCATCGAGAAGTAGATGTCGCCCGCGCCCTGCGACGCGCCGCCGCCCAAGCCTTCGACGAGCGCCTTGGTGAACGCGCCGTTGCCCCAGTCGTCGCGCTCCTCGGCGCTCTCGTTGCCGGTCGAGGCCGTGAACACGGCGACGCCGTACTGCGCCTTGTTCAAGGTGTTGGCGATGCCGTTGATGTCGATGACACCCTTCGGGCCGAGCACCGCGCCGGAGCGGCAGGTGTCGATGAAGAGGACTTTCTGTCCGCGTATGCGGAGGAAGGTGTTGACGATGATGTCGAAAGAGACGCCCGTGCCGGTCAAGGCTTCGGTGTCGGCGTCGGCCGGAAGGAAGTAGTAGAGGCCGTCCTCGGTCATGCCGTGGCCGGCGAAGAAGATCATGGCGAAGTCGTTCTCGCCCGTCTCCTTGCGTATCCAGTCGAGCGCCTTCGTCACTTCGAGACGGTTGGCCGCGCCGTCGGCGAGGACGCGGGTCGTGACCTTCGAGTAGCGTCGGCCCTCCTGATTTTTCATCAGCGCGGCGAACGACTCGGCGTCTTTGGCCGGGTACTTGAGGCCGGGTATTCTCGCGCTCCCGTACTTGCCGACGCCGATGGCGAGGACGTTGAGCGCGGGCTTCGGCGCTGAATCCGCCGGGTTCGCGCTGACGCTCGACGTTAAGTCGCGCGGGCGCGGCGGGAGCGTGACACGCGCGGTGGCGGCGACGCTCGGCGCGAAGCGGTTGATGGCGATGACGGAGACGAGGCTCGCGCCGCCTTCGGGGATTCTCACCGTGATGCGGCGCTCGACGCCTTCATTGCCCGCGCTCAGGTTGAGCGAGTGTTCGAGCGCGACGGTCTTGCCGTCAACCAAAGCCATCACGCTCGTGACCGGCTCGCCCGACGGCGCGCGTAGGCGGTAGCGGACGGTCATCTCGCCGGGCTTGACCTGCTCGCCGTCCGCAGGCGAGATGATGTCGACGACGGGCGGCAGAATCTCCGCCACGTCGGCCAATCGTCGCGGCGCGCCGATGCCCTTCTCCGCGTTCGCCTCCTTCACGGCCAACTGCTCGTCGAGCGTCTTGAGAACCCTCGCCACCACGTCGGGGCGGTAGAACGCCTCGCGGAACTGCGAAACGGGGAAGAAGTCCGCCTCCTTGTCCGGCCCGTTGTTGACGTGCCAGCCGATGAGTTCCTCGCCGCCCGGCGATGCGTCGTAGTAGCCCGACGGAGTCCACACCACCCAACGCTTCCTGTCCGCGTGCGGGAAGAAGGCTAATAACTCACGGCCGTCCTTCATCGAGTACCAGCGGATCGTCCCGTCGCCGAAAGCGGCGACCGCCAGCCGCCCGTCGGCCGAGACGTTGACGGCCCACGCCGCGCCGGGCGCGTCGGTATTCCAAACCTCCTTGCCGTCGCGGCCGAAGAGGCGCACGTACCAATCAGTGCCGAGTAGGAATGCACCCGCCCCCGGAGCGATGGCGAGGCTGCGCGAGGTCTCATACTGCTCAAGCGGCAGCGGCGCGCCGTCGAGCTTCGGCGCGTAGTTGTTGTACCAATCGGTGACGCGCAGCGAATTGCTCTCGGTGACGGGGGCGCGCCACCCGGCGACGGCCGAGGGCGACGGGTCGAGCGTCCGCCCGGCGAGCGAGAACCGCGCGGGTGATCCGCCGAACACCTCGTAGCCGAAGCGGACGCCCGCGCCGTCGGGCGCGAGGAGGAAGTCTTGTAGTAAGGCTCTGTAATCGGCGACGGCAGCCTCGGCGAAGAGCGTGCGACTGCCGCCCGCGTCTATCACCCCGAAGGCCGGGTCAAATGTGCCGTACGCGACGCCCCCGCCGCGCAACGGCAGGAGGTGCATGATGGTGTCGGACGCCGCGCGGACATCGCGGTGAGCGCCGCGCCCGCCGCCCGACCACACGCGGATGAACGTATTGCCGCTCGCATCATATGCCTTTCCCCCCGCGTAGAGCGTGCGGCCGTCCGCCGACCACGCGACACTGCTCAAGTTACCGTTGCCAACATCGGAGGTGTCGGGCGCGTGGAGCGGCGACAGGTCGCGCGACGAGAGCACCTCCACCTTCGTCGTGTCGTGAAACCCGACGGCGAGGCGCGAGCCGTCGGGCGAGAAGGCGACGGAGTAAGGCTGTTCGCCGCCGGCCACCTTGCGCTTGGCGAG
>DASUNL010000530.1:0-5448 GCA_036277175.1 Pyrinomonadaceae bacterium
TTAGCTTACCGCTCATGGAGGAGACACACGAGGTGCTTGAGACTGCGGACACGAAAACCCAAGAGGCGTTCGAGCAGAACGAGCGGACGACGCTTCGGCGACACCCGGAGCGCGGCGCGCACGACCGTGCGCAAGTTTACGAAATCCTCGACGCGGGCTTCGTCTGCCACGTCGGCTTCGTCGCGAACGGACATCCGTTCGTCATCCCGACCGCATACGCGCGCATAGGCGACGAGCTTTTCATTCACGGCGCGCGCGAGAGCCGTATGATGCAGGCGCTCGGGGCGGGCGGCGACGTGTGCGTGACGGTGACGCATCTGGACGGACTCGTCCTCGCGCGCTCGGCCGCGCACCACTCGCTCAACTACCGCTCGGCCGTCGTCTTCGGACGCGCCTCGGTCATCACCGACGCGCGCGCGAAACTCGCCGCGCTGCGAGCCTTCACCGAGCACATCGTGCCGGGACGTTGGGACGAGGCGCGTCGCCCGAGCCGCGAAGAGCTCGAAGAGACGACGGTGCTCTCGCTCCCGCTCGCCGAAGCGTCGGCGAAGGTGCGCACCGGGCCGCCGCTCGACAAGGAGAAGGACTACAAGCTGAACATCTGGGCGGGCGAGATTCCTCTCCTCACGCACGCCGTCGAAGCCGTCGCCGACCCACGACTCCCGCCCGGAACACAAGTGCCGCCGTCGGTCGTCAACTACCTGAAGAACTCGAAGGAGCTGTTATGATGTTCGCCTCCACGCGACGAAAGGAGTGATTCTTTGAGCGACCTTCCAGTAGTTTGCGACCTCGAACAACTCGACGACGCCCAGCGCGTTCGTCAACAGACGACGCTCGAAGCCGTGCGCGCAAGCGTCGTCGCCGTCGCGGAGCGGCCGGACGGCTACGCCTTCACCTTCGCTTCCGACTCCGAAACGCTCGCGCGTCTCGCCGAGTTCATCGCACTCGAAAGTCGCTGCTGCGGCTTCCTCGATTTTCATCTCGACGTGAAGGCAGGCTCGGGCCTAGCCGTCCTCGACATCACGGGCGGCGCGGGCGCGAAGGAGTTTATCGAGGCGGAGCTGGTTGGCGCGGGCGAAGTCGAGTCTTTAAGAAAACTTCCCGTGCTCAAGAACGAGTAGGCCGACGGACGTGAGCGCGAGGGCGTACATCATCGGGTGAATCTCTCGGCGTCGCCCGGCGAGAAGGTAGAGGCCGACGTGCGAGATGAAGCCCCAGAGGATGCCCTGCGTGATTGAGAAGGTGAGCGGGATGAGGACGATGGTGAGAAACGCCGGGAGCGCGTCTTCGAGCCGCTCGAAGTCGATGGCGGAGACGCTTCTGAACATCGCCGCGCCGACTAAAATCAGAACGCCGGCGGTCGCGTAAGTCGGAACCATACCGGCCAGAGGCGCGACGAAGAGACACGGCAGAAAACAGAGCGCCGTGAAAACAGAGGTCAGCCCGGTGCGCCCGCCCATGCTTATCCCCGCCACGCTCTCGATGTAAGCCGTCCCCGAAGAAGTGCCAGCAAGGCCCGCGCCGAGCGTCGCCCAAGCGTCAACGATTAAGCCCTCGCGCAGACGACGCGGATTCCCCTCCGCATCGAGCATCCCCGACGCCTGCGACACCCCTATAAAAGTCGAAATCGAGTCGAAGAGGTCTGTGAACATCACGGCGATGATCGCGTGAAGCAGAGACAGTCGGAGCGCGCCGAGAATGTCGAGTTTGAGAAAGACGCTTTGGAAGTCGGGCGGGCTAAAGAAACTCGCCGGGGCACGCACGTCGCCCGCGAGCCACGCAAGAACAGTCACGACGAAAATCCCCGCGAGGTACGCGAACGGACTTCGGCGAACGACGAGCAGGACTGTGATGACGAGGCCGACGAGCATCAACAGAACCTTGTGGTCGAGCGCCCCGAGGCGGACGAAAGTGACGGGGTCGGCGGCGACGAGTCCCGCGTTTTTGAGGCCGATGAAGGTGAGAAAGATTCCGATGCCGGTCGCCGTCGCGACGCGCAACGACGGCGGGATGGCGCGCGCAATCGTCTCGCGCAAAGGCGTCAGCGAGATGAGCAGAAACAGCACGCCCGCCCAGAAGACGATGCCGAGCGCGACCGGCCACGCCACGCCCTGACCGAGAATGATGGTGTAGGTGAAGAAAGCGTTGATGCCCATTCCGGGCGCGACGGCGAACGGCAGACGCGCGTAGAGGCCCATCAGAAGCGTCATCGTAAAGCAGATGACGACGGTCGCCGTCAGCACCCCGCCGAAGGGCATCCCCGTCCCCTCGGCCGAGAGTATCGAAGGGTTGACGACGACGATGTAGGCCATCGTGAAAAACGTCGTCACGCCCGCGACCGCCTCCGTGTAGACGCTCGGCCGCGCCTCTGTTTTCACGTCATCGCCGCCGTTCTCAACTTCTTCACTCACGTCCCCTCGCACCTCCATCGCCTGCTGACGACTCGCCCGAACGGCGCATCATAAATCGCAGAGGCAAAGATTTGAAATCACAAATTCCAAGTCTGAAATCTTCCTAAGCGAAGTTGTCATCAATTACGCGGCGACGCTATCATTCACACACCTTGAACGACACGGCCGCCTTCCCACGACAAGACTTCCCGCACGCCACGAACGATTCATCACGCGCACGAGAACTCTTCTCAAGCGAGTTAGAGCACGAACTGCGTCCGCACTTCCCTGCGCTCGCAGAGTTCTCTTCGACGCCTCGGATGTTGAAGTCCGACCTTTACGCGCGTCTGCGGACGGAGATTGAGCGAGTCCTAAACGCGGTCGTGCAGGAAGAATTCGCGACGCCGTGCGAGGCATCAGATAGCGACGCGCAAGAAAGTGACGCGCAGGAAGCTGTCGTCGCAAAATCAATTCGTGCGACGGCGTGGAACATCGAACGCGGCAAACAGTTCGGAGGTATCTCGCGCGCGCTCGCCGAAGAACCCTCGATGAGTCGGAGCGACGTTTTACTTCTGACAGAGCTTGACTACGGCATGGCTCGCACAGACAACCGGCACGTTGCGCGTGACCTCGCGCGTGCGCTCGGCATGAATTACGTCTTCGCGCCTTGCTACCTCGCGCTCACGAAGGGCAGCGGCGTCGAGAATCGTGTCGAAGGCGAAAACACGCATGCGCTACACGGGAACGCAATCCTCTCGCGTCACGCGCTCGCGAACGCACACGCCGTCGCGCTCCCGAACGGTAAAGACAAGATGCGCGGCAAGGAGAAGCGACTCGGTAGCCAGCGCGCGGTCGTCGTCGAAGTTTCTCACCCTTCGGGGAAGTTCCGCGCCGTCAGCCTCCATCTCGACGCCCACTCGACGCAACGTCATCGCGCGCGACAGATGCAGCTCGTCCTCGAACACCTCGAAAGCCTGAAGCCGCGTCTGCCCGTCATCATCGGCGGCGACTGGAACACCTCGACCTACAATTCGAGCCGCGCCGTCTATTCAATCGCGGGCTACTTCCGCCGCGTCGCGATGGGCGTCCGCAACGTCATCGTCAAACACTATCCACACCCCGACCGCTGGTTCGAGCGTCACCTCTTCCGCGAGATCGAGCGGCGCGGCTTCAGCTACCGCGAGCTGAACGAGACGGGCGCGGGCACGCTCCATTACGACATCAAAGACCTCGCCGCCTACGAGAACATGCGCGAGTGGGTCCCGCGTTGGTGCTTCTGGTTCATCGAATGGGCGCTACGGCAGAACGGCGGGCGTTGCTCGCTCAAGCTCGATTGGTTCGCGGGACAAGGCATCACGCCGACTGGCGGCTCGTCGCCGAAGGTAATCACTGACCTTTCAAAGACTTACGGGCCTCTCTCAGACCACGACCCGGTCTTTCTCGAGTTCAACATCCGCCGTTGACGGCGGAAGTAGATGGAGAAAGACTTTTTCGTCTCATCTTCGGCCGTTAAGTCGTTAAGGCGCACCAGTTAAGCTTCAGGGTAAAAATTACCCTCTATCCTCAAGAATTCCTCAAGGCAAACAGTTTAAATTCTGTTTGAAGCTAAGGTGGCGAAGAATGGCCGCCGGAGAGCTTCGGATGGAAGGTGCTAAATGCTTGGAACTCAAAGGACTACGAGACTAAACGTCTTCCCGATGAAGAACCCTGATTCACAATCGCCGCAAATCCTCCCCGAGAAGATCGCACCGCCCACGGAGCTTCCGCGCGTTTCGCGCGAGCGACTTCTCGACACGCTCCGCGATAGCGTCGCGACGTGCAACTCGACCGTCATCATCGGCCGCGCCGGGACGGGGAAGACGATGCTCGCGACCGACTTCGCGCGTCAGTGCGGGCGACGCTCCGCCTGGTACAAGGTGGACGCGCCCGACGCCGAGCTGAAGACATTTTTTCAGTACCTCTGCGCGAGCGTGGCGACTGTGCGCGCGGGGTTCGGGCGGAAGACGATGGCGCGTCTGGGCGAGACCATCAACAGCGAAGACGTGCCGCTCCTCGTCGAGTATTTCGTCTACGAGCTGCTCGAATGGGACGACCCTCTGCTCATCGTCGTTGACGACTTGCACCGCGTCTACGACGCCGAGTGGGTCGTGCCCTTCTTCCGTCGCCTGCTCCCGCTTCTGCCGCCCGAAGTCCACGTCATACTCATCGGACGGAGTCTGCCGCCCGCGCCGCTCTGGCGCATGCGCTCGAAGCAGACGCTCTGCCTGATTGACGAGCCTTCGCTCGCGTTCTCGCCGCACGAGGCCGAGCAGTTGTTTTCGAGCTACGGGATGGGCGGCGAAGAGACGGCCGCCGCGCTCGAAAAGACGAGGGGGCGGGCCTCGAACTTGTCGGCGCTGGCGCGCGCGGCCAGTGTCGAGGCCGAGGCGGCGAGGCTCGTGTCGGCGCGCGAAGGCCGACGCGCGCGTCCGCTCCACCTCATACGCGGGTTCAAACGCAAGTCTTCGATGGGGACGGCCTGAAAATTTAGGCACTCGTCCGACCGTAAAGTCAGAGCTCGCATTTAAAAGACGCCCGCCGCCCGTAATGGCGTCGAAGCCGTAGACAAGAAAGAACGGCGCGGAGATAATTCTAAAGCGCCTGACTCCCCCGCGACCGACAAGCGTGCGAGCGACTCCACGCGCCGAGGCCGATGACGAACAGGCCACAACGTCAGGAGGAAGCCTTGATACCCCCAACACCGCCCGACCCCCGCGGCGGACAGGGCAAGCCCGCGCCTACCTTCTTCCTCCGCACGAAGCTGCTGCCGCCCCGGCCCGTCCCTTCGCTCCTGCATCGCCCGCGTCTCATCGAGCGACTGCTGCAAAACCTCTCGCACCCCGTCACGCTCGTCACGGCAAACGCCGGTTCGGGCAAGACGACGCTCGTCGCCGAGTTCGTGCGCGCGCACGCGCAGCAGCACGTCTGGTATCAGCTCGACCACACGGACGCAGACCCTTACGTCTTCCTCGGCTACCTCACGCACGGCATCAAGCAGAGCGTCCCCGGCTTCGGCGAG
>DASUNL010000531.1:0-4163 GCA_036277175.1 Pyrinomonadaceae bacterium
CAGCCGAACCCCGTCCTTGAGCGCGCCCTCTCCGTCCTCTTCATCCTCCACGCCGACCACGAGCAGAACTGCTCGACCAACACGATGCGCTCCATCGGCAGCGCGCACACAGACCCCTACTCGGCGCTCGCCGGCGCGGCCGCCGCGCTCTACGGCCCCCTGCACGGCGGCGCGAACGAGGCGGTGTTGAGGATGCTCGCCGAAATAGGCTCGAAGGAGCGCGTGCCCGAGTACGTCAAGCGCGTCAAGGACGGCGAGTTCAAGCTGATGGGCTTCGGCCACCGCGTCTACAAGAATTACGACCCGCGCGCGCGCATCATCAAGCAGGTGGCCTACGAAGTTTTTGAAGTGACGGGCAAAGACCCGCTCCTCGACCTCGCGCTCGAACTCGAACGCATCGCGCTCGAAGACGAGTACTTCGTCAAGCGACGCCTCTACCCGAACGTTGACTTCTACAGCGGCATCATCTACCGCGCGATGCGTTTCCCCGTGGACATGTTCCCCGTCCTGTTCGCCATCCCGCGCACCTCGGGCTGGCTCGCGCAGTGGGCCGAGATGCTTTCCGACCCCGACCAGAAGATTGCGCGCCCGCGCCAAATCTACCTCGGCGCGCGGACGCGCGATTACGTCCCGCTCGAAGAGAGGGGCGAGGCCGGCACGACGAGCGAGGCGGCGGCGGGCGGCGCGGCCGCATCATAAGGCGCAACGGGGCGGCCGCGTGTGAGGCCGCCCCGACTCTCCGTTGTTCTTCTCCCCCGACACTCAGCAGTTGAACGACTCTCCCCTCTTCAACGCAAAGGAGGAGTAAAACAGTGAACAGGCCATCCTTCGGCTCGAAACTACTTCGGACGCTGCCCGCCTGCCTCGGGCTTCTGGCGGTCGTCTTCGCCGCCGGGAGCTTCAGCCCGTCGCACGCGCAGCAGGAACGCTACGCCGTCAACCTCGCGCAGGCGGCCGTCCGCGAACGCATCCTGCGCGAGCAGGGCGACGGCTCTTCGAGCGTCACGTTCGAGTCCAACAGGCAGACGCAGACCTACAGGGTCTCGAACAACCAGACGGGCGTGCGCGGCGAGGGCGTCTTCCGCAGAGACTTCAACGGCCCGTCGCGGCGCTTCACCTACGAGGCCGTCGTCAACACGCGCAACAACCGCGTGCAGCCCATCAGCTACAACTTCGTCGGCGGCGTCGACGGCGACTACAACAACGAATTCTCGGACGTGCCCGACTGGCTCATCGGCACGTTCCGAGGCCGCAACCCCACGGGGCGTCAGGGACAGTTGATGAGCGTCTCCGTCGACCGCACCGGGAGCGTCCTAGCCGTCTACGACAACGGCACGCGCGACAGCGGCCGCTACGTCAACGGCCAAATCCAGCTCGGCAACACGCGGCAGGCTTGGAGCGTCACGCGCGTGGGCAGCGGCTTCCGCGCCACGGCGCGCCGACGCTCGGAGAACTTCATCCGCACGTCGGACGATTTCGACGGGCGCGGCGACAACGACCGCGTGCCGCGCTGGGTGGTCGGCACGTTTCGCGGCACGACCGACCGCGGCGAGTCGGAGCTGACGATTAGCTCGGACGGAGCGGCCTCTATCCGCTCGCTCAGCTCGAACGAGATATTCTACGGCCGCTACGACGACCGCAGTCTGCGCTTCGACTGGGGCACTTACGAGGTCACGCGCGCGCGCAACGGCCTGCGCACCACAAACGTCGGCGACCGCAACGACACGACCGACTACCGGCGCGTCAATTAGCCGCCGGCCTTCGCGGGCGTGATGACAACCGGCCGGCCGCGCGCGACGTTAAGTACGCGCGCGGCCGAGTCGCGATTGACAGAGATTTCGAGGAAGCCCGCGCTGCCCCAGATGGCGAACGGCTCACGCCCACCCTTCTCTTCGCCGCCGACTCCCAAGCCCTCTTCATCATCTCGAACGCCGCCCACATCCTCCGCTCCCGCCTCCTCCGCGTAGAAACGCCGAAGGCTCGTTATCTCGCGCCCGCCCAACGTCAGACGCGCGCCGCGCTCGAACGCATCGTCGGCCAACTCGCGCCGCGTGATGTTCGTCACGCAGTTGCCGAAGCGGTCGACGTGAATCACCCTGCCCTCGATTGCGCCGTCGGCCGAGACGACCGCCGCGAGCGATTCCATCCTCAGTTCGTCCGCGACACGCTCGCCCAACTCTTCGGGCTTGACGCCGAGCGAAAGCGCGCCCGCGACCGGCGCGAACACGTCGCGCCCGTGAAAGGTCGCGCTGACCGCGTCGCGGAAAAACTCGCGGTTCGTCAAATGGAAGACTTCGTACTCGCCCTCGCGCTCGCAGACGTGACTGAAGAGGCCGTTATCCGGCCCGACGAAGAGATAGTTTTTGGTGACGACGACGAGCGGTCGGCGCGTGGAGCCGACGCCGGGGTCTACGACCGCGACGTGGATTGTGCCAGTAGGGAAGGTGCTGTAAGCGGCGAGGAGCGTGAAGGCGGCCGACTCAATGTCCTGCGCGGGGATTTCGTGCGTGATGTCGACGACGCGCGCCTCGGGGTTGACGGCGAGAACCGCCCCCCTCATCGCGCCGGCGTAATAGTCCGCCGTCCCGAAGTCGGTGAGCAGCGTGACGACCATTCAAGTCAGAAGTCCGGAGTCCGAAGTTTGGAGTACGGAGTCGAAAACGAAAGACTGTCCGTGACTATCCTTGACCGTCCTTTTGCCTTCGACTCCGGACTCGTGACTTAAGACTCCGGACAGTTCCTTAGTTAATCCTCGACGTGCCGGAGGTGCGGATGCGCAACTGCTGACCCTGTTCGAGGATGATGTCTTTGCCGCGTTGCGTGAGCACGCGCCCGCCGGCCGCGCCGCCGCCGATGGCCGCGCCGATGCCAGCGCCTTTGCCGCCGCCGATGATGCCGCCGATGATCGCGCCGACGCCGGCCGCCGCGCCGACCTTAACCACGTCGTCCTTCGTCGTGCCCTTGCCCCGGATGCTGCCCTCGTCGTCGACGTCGTCCACGCCCGTCTCGACCCCGCCCGTCTCGACGACCTCGACGACCTGCGCCCGGAAGTCCGCGCGGTCGCCGTCGGGCGTCTGAATCCCGTCGAAGTCGAGTTGAAGCTCGGAGCGGCCGCCCACGCGACCGGAACGCTGCACGTCGGCGACGCGACCCGTGACGACCGCGCCCGCGTACTCGCTCGGCTCGACGACGCGCGCCTCGAAGCGGTCGCCGCGCTGGCTCACGTCGGTCGAAAGACGGTTGAGCAACTCGATGCGAAGGAACGTGTCCGAGGGTATCGCGCCCGAAATACTTCCGGCCGACCCGCTCTCGTTGCGACGCAACGTGCCGTCGTCATCGCCGCGTCGCGGGGGACGGCTGGTGTTGACGATTTCATCATCGTCGTCGTCGCGGCGCGGCGAGCGGCTCGCGCTTCTGTCTTCTTCGTCGTCTTCGTCGCGTCGCGCCGACGCGCCCGCATCACTTCCCTCTCCGACCTCTCCGACGCCGCGACGCCTGACGCCGCCCGCCGGGAGTTCCGAGTTAAAGCCGCGCTTGTTGTAGCCCTCTTCGTAGCCCGACTCGAAGCCCTGCCGGTAGCCGTCGCGGTAGTCTTCGAGCGCGCCGTAGGCGGCGATGTAGGCGCGGTCGGCGCTTCGGTACTCTTCGCTCGAACGGTAGTCGCTGGCGCGCCGCTCGACCGAGTCGCGCCAGCCGGCCTGATAGCCGTCCGAGTAGCCCGTCCGGTAGCCGCGCTCAAGCGCGCCGTACTGACCTTGCGCCTGCGCGGTCGCGGCGTCGTCCGAGGACGTGGCGCGGGACGACTGCGGGACGGCGACGACGGAGAGCGCGAGCGCGAGTGCGGCCGCCGCGAAACGTACTTTTCTGGTCTTCATAAAATATCTCCAGAGGTGAGAAAGGGTCGCCCCTTCGGGCGTAAGCTTACACCAAGCGCGCCCCAACCTCTAACCACCTTGACGCTCGATTTGCGCGCGCCTTAGACTCGAAGCTGTTCTGATGACTGGCGACGCGGCGGGCTGCTTCCCGCAGCCTCAGATGCCGGCGCGCCCCGCCGGGTTCGATGGAATTTTCGACGGCCGACACCTTCTTTTATGCTGCTCCGCAGGGTTTACATGGATCACAGCGCGACGACGCCGGTTGACCGCCGCGTCGTCGAGGCGATG
>DASUNL010000532.1:0-3885 GCA_036277175.1 Pyrinomonadaceae bacterium
CAAAAGGCAAAAGGTAAAAGGCAAAACGCGCGCGCGAAGTTGAGAGTCCTGCTGATGAGAGTCTCGCTGACGAGGCTTCTGCTTTTATCGTTGCGGCCGTAACCGTCGCCGCGTGCGCTCGCTCGGCGGTTTGAGAGTTAGACAGCTTCCCTTTCTTCTTCCCGCCCTTCTTCACCGCCGCGCGGCGAGGCTTCGCGTCGTCCGCCTCACTTTTGCCTTTTACCTTTTCCCTTTTTCCTTCTTCCGCTTTCCACCAGAGCGTCCAGACGACGAGCGCGACGGGGAGGCCGAGCAGCAGCCCGCGCTGCGGGACGAGCAAAATCGCGACGGCGTTGCCCCAGCGATAAGACTCGCCCCACATCGTGTAGTAATGCGTGAGCGCAACGTCGCCGCTCTCGCGGAGGAAGTGATAGAAGCCGAGGCCGCCGTTGAGTAGGACGAGCGCGGGCGTCAGTAGCGCGGCCAAGCGGTCGCGCGTCAACTCCGACGCCCAACGCCACAACAGCACGACGAGCGCGACGGCCAACATGAAGTTCTGCCAGAAGAGCGCGCCTTCGAGCGTCGCGCCCGCCCGGACGTACATCGCCGTGACGAAGTCGACGATGAACGGGTAGGTCAGACGCGCGCCCGCGTACTCCGGGTGCTCGGGCGGGAAGTTCTCGCCGTGGACGAAGCCCGAGATGATGCCGACGTGAAACGGCAGGTCGCCGATGTTGTTCTCAAGCCCCGTGAACGTGTCGCCCCCGCGCACGTACATCGCGCGCCCGAAGACCGTCCATAAGAGAAGCGCTGACGCGACGAGCAGCAGAAGCGCCGTCGCCCCTCGCGCGTCCCTGAGCGTCGCGGCGCGTCGCACGTCCTCCGTCGCGTCTCGCAAGTCATCTTTTATGCGCGCGCGCAACTTCGCGTTTCTGACGAGCAGGAGAAGCGGCGCGGCCGTGAGTGCGCCGGAGACGGCGAGCGCGGGCGTGTTGAGTCCCATGAAGGAGGAGAGAATGAAGCCGACGAGGCCGAGCGCGGCCGTCCCCGTCGCCGCGCCCGCCGAGAGGCGCGCGAGCGGGCCGGCGTCCCGGTCGTAAAAGTAGGTCAGGAGCGCGCCGCCGGCCGTGGCCGCGAGCGCGAGGAGGAGTGCGAAGAACATATTCGGAGTTGCTCGCCGAGCGTCTGAAGAAAGATAACCACCAGCGCGCGTGATTATAAGCGAAGCGGGGCGCGCTTTCGCAAAGCGTCGCGCCGTCGCTGGACAACCCTCGTTGCCTGATGCTTAGATGTTTCGAGTTTTCCGATACCCCTACAACCGTTCAAACGTCACGAGAGGTTTCCATGCTCCGCGCAGGCATCGCAGGTCTCGCCAACGTCGGCAAGACGACGCTCTTCAACGCGCTCACGTCGCAGCAGTCGGCGCTGGCGGCCAACTACCCCTTCGCCTCGAATAAGTCGAACGTCGGCGTCGTCCCCGTCCCCGACGAGCGGCTTGAGCCTTTGGCGAAGATCGTCAAGACGAGCGTCATCATCCCGGCCACGGTCGAGTTCATAGACATTCCGGGCCTCGTGCGCGGCTCGTCGCGCGGCGAGGGGTTGGGCAACCAGTTTCTCGCCAACATACGCGAGTCGGACACGGTCGTGCAGGTCGTCCGCTGCTTCGAGGACGAGAACATCGTCCACGTCGAGGGGTCGGTCGACCCGCGCCGCGACATCGAGACCGTGCAGATAGAGCTTGCCTTAGCCGACCTCGCGAGCGTCGAGCGACGCCGCGAGCGCACGCGCAAGACCGCGAAGAGCGGCGACAAGACGGCGCGCGCCGAGTTGGACGTGCTCGACAAGCTGCAACCCGCACTCGAAGAGTTTCAGCCCGCGCGCTCGGTCGCTTTAAGTGACGACGAGTTGAGTATCGCGCGCGGCCTCTTTTTGTTGACGCTCAAGCCGACCATCTACGCCGCGAACGTCGGCGAGGCGACGCTCGCAGACCCCGGCGCGGACGCGCACGTCTCGGCGGTTCGTCAGGTGGCCGAGGCGGAAGGCGCGGAGTCGGTCGTCATCTGCGCGCAGTTGGAGGCCGACCTCGTCGCGCTCCCGCCCGAAGAGCGGAGCGAGTACCTGCAAACGCTCGGCGTCGAGTCGAGCGGCGTCGACGCTTTGATTAAGAGCGCGTACCGCCTGCTCGGGCTGATGTCATTCCTGACGGCGGGCGAGAAGGAGGCGCGCGCGTGGACGATTCCGCAGAACACGCGCGCCCCGCAGGCCGCCGGCGCGATTCACTCCGACATCGAGCGTGGCTTCATCCGCGCCGAAGTCATCTCCTACGACGAACTCCTGCGCGCCGGCTCCTACGCCGCCGCGCGCGACAAAGGCTTGCTCCGCCTCGAAGGCAAAGAGTACATCATGCAAGAGGGCGACGTCGTTCATTTCAGGTTCAACGTCTGACAACTTGCTCGACCGCGCGTGCCGGATGTCGAAGGGCGTCCCGGCATTGTCGGGACGCCCTTCTTGACAGTCGCGCTACTTGAACGGTCGGCCCGACGTCTAGCTCGGGAAGCGGACGTGGAGGTGGTCGTCGTGTCCGGCGAGTCTCTGCGCGAGGCCGAGGCTGATGAGGCGCGGGTCGTTGAAGAAGATGCGGACGCCGGGGACGCGGCGGCGGATGAGTTGGCAGAGTTCTTTCGTCAGGTCGTGCGAGTAGGTTGCGAGGTGGATGTTGGTCGGCTCCTCTCGCCCGTTGTTGGTGATGGGGCGGACGTCCACGTCAACGCCCTTCTGGTGGCTCGCGTGCGGCGGGAACGGGCCGCCGCGCCGTCGGCTGATGTCGCCGATTTGCAGACGCGGGCTTGAGTGAAGCGCGCTCCAAGCCTCGGCGACGCCCATGATGCCGCGAATCGTCCCCGCGCGCCCGACCTGATCCGCGCCGCCCGGCTCGCGCCGGTAGGTCGTAAAGCCGCGCCCCTCGGCCGGGAGCACCGTGTCGATGCTCGTCGGGTTGCCGGTGTCGGCCGCGGGCGTCGGCGACGGCGCGGAGGCGAGCAGCGCGCGGTAAGTCTCGTCGGTCAGGATGCCGTTGGCGTTGAGGCCGTGCGACTGCTGGAAACCGACGAGCGCCGACTCGGTCTGCGGCCCGAACTTCCCTTGCCCGGCCGAAACTTGGGCGAGCGTCATGAAGCCGAGCGAGACGAGGCGGTTCTGAAGGCCGCGCACGACCTTGCCCTCGTTCCCGCGCCTGACCTCGTCGTTCAACTGCCGGACGGCCGCCTGCGTCTCCTCGTCGTAAGCGCCCGACTCGTCGATGAAGTTGTCGCGCTGGAAGTGCTTGAGCGCGTCTTCCGTCAGCGGGCCGAACTTGCCCGGCCCCTGCGCCTTCTGCGCGCGCGTCATGTAGCCGAGGTCGCACAACTCCTCCTGAAGCTTATCGACCTCCGGGCCTTCCGAGCGGCGTCGCAGGACGGTCTCGACTCCCAAGGCCAACGGGGCGACGCCCGACTTTCTAAAACTCGACTTCTTCACGCCCGACTTGGCCGCGCCCGTCTTCCTCGCGTCCGACCTCTTCGTGCCCGACCTCTTCACGCCCGACCTCTTCGCGCTCGACTTCTTGGCGCTCGACCTCTTCGCCGCGCCTCTCTTCTTCGTTGCCATCGGTTGATTCCTCCTTCGCGCCGGAAAGTGTTTTGCGCCGGGCCGCACGCGGGCCGAAGGTCTCGGTGGGTCGTCGCCCGCGACGGTGAAGATTTGAGGCCGCAGTATGCACAATTCCCCCCGCGTTGTCATCACTTTTTACTTCGCGGACGGAGTGCGGCGGATGCTGTGAACGCGCGGTTGAAGAGTAGTTGAAGAAGGAGACGGGCGGACGTGGACAGTCGGCGGCGGCTTCGAGTGGAGTGCGGAGCGGCGTGCGGT
>DASUNL010000533.1:0-8183 GCA_036277175.1 Pyrinomonadaceae bacterium
AACTTCCCGCAGAACAGCCTCGACACGAGCGCCGAGCGCGGACGCTCGAACTTCGACATCCGCCATCGTCTCTCCGTCAGCTACGCCTACGACCTCCCGTTCGGTCGCGGCCAACGCTTCCTCGCCGACCGCGGGTTGCTCTCTTCGTTCCTCGGCGGCTGGCAGACCTACGGCATCGTGACACTTCAGACGGGGCGGCCGTTCACGGTCGCGCTCCCGACGGAGTTTGACAACAGCGGGACGGGGCGCACGATTCTCGGCTTCGGCGCGAACGACCGCCCGAACTTGGTCGGCGACCCGAACACGGGGCCGCGCACCGTCGAGCAGTGGTTCAACACGTCGGCGTTCGCGTTCCCCGCGCCGGGCACGTTCGGTACTGCGGGCCGCAATATCGTCGAAGGGCCGGGCTATCAGAACGTCAACGCTTCGCTCGTGAAGAACGCGAGCTTGACGGAGCGCGTGCGTTTGCAGTTGCGCATGGAGGTCTTCAACCTCTTCAACCGCCCGAACTTCAACCTGCCCGACAACTTCATCGGCTCGCCGACCTTCGGCCGCATCACCTCGGCGCGCGACCCGCGCCACATCCAACTCGGCGCAAAGCTCCTGTTCTGACCGAGCGCACGGACACTGATTCACATGAGAAGAGTTCTCGTCAGCGCGTCCTCCATCATCGCACTCGCGTTCGCCGCGCTCGCGCTCGGGGCGTCCGCCGCCGACGCGGGCGACTGGACGCAGTGGCGCGGCGCGTCGCGCGACGGGCGCGTCGCGGGCTTCGTCGCGCCGTCTGCGTGGCCGAAGACCTTGCGCGAGGAGTGGAAAGTCAAAGTCGGCGTCGGGCACTCGACGCCGCTACTCTCCGGCGGGCGCGTCTACGTCTTCGCGCGCGAGGGCGAGGAGGAAGTCTTACGCGCGCTCGACGCGCGCAACGGCCGAGAGCTTTGGAAGTCTTCGCACGCGGTCGCCTACGAGATGCACAACGCGGCGCGCGCGCACGGCAAAGGGCCGAAGTCGACGCCCGCGCTTTCGGGAAACAACCTCTGCACGCTCGGCATCGCGGGCGACTTGACGTGCCACGACGCGCGGACGGGGCGCGTCAAGTGGCGCAAGAGTTTCGCCGCGCAGTACGGCAAGACCGCGCCGCAGTTCGGCACGGCGATGTCGCCCGTCTTCGACGGCGGACGCTTAATCGCGCACGTCGGCGGCCACGACCGGGGCGCGCTCACGGCCTTCGACGCCGAGACGGGCAAGGTCAAATGGTCGTTCGAGCCGGACGGCCCGGCCTACGCCTCGCCCGTCATCGCCACGCTCGCGGGCACGCGCCAGCTCATCACGTTCACGCAGAAGGAGCTGGTCGGCCTGAAGGCCGAGACGGGGGAACTCCTGTGGAAGCTCCCGTCGAAGACGCAATACGACGAGAACTGCAACACGCCGGTCATACACAAAGACCTCGTCATCTTCTCGCGCGAGGAGCGCGGCATCGAGGCCGTCCGCTTAGTGCGCGAGGGCGGGCGCGTCGTCGCGCGTGAGGCTTGGCGCAACACGGAGAACGAGCTTTACATGAGCACGCCGGTCGTCGAGCGCGGCGTCCTCTTCGGGTTTTCGTCGCGCCAGAAGGGGCAGTTCTTCGCGATTGACGCCGAGACGGGAAAGACGCTCTGGCAGGGCGAGGGGCGCGCGGGCGAGAACGCCGCGATACTTAGCACCGGCCGCTTCTTCCTCGCGCTCACCAACGACGCGACGCTCTACGTCCTCGCGTCCGACGCTGGCAGCTTCACGCCCGCCGCGCGCTACACCGTCGCGACGAGTCCGACGTGGGCGCACCCCGTCGTCGCGGGCGCGTCGCTCCTCGTCAAAGACGAGACGACGCTCGCCTCGCTCTCGCTCAAGTAAGAGCCGCCGCGCTCAAGTTAAGTGCGCCGCCGCGCCGCGACGGCCGTCGAGATTGAACCCTCGCGCCTTCTAAAAAAAACTTTTACGCCGAGGCTGCCGATGTTCAAAAAGTTAATCGCCGCGCTCGCCTTCGCGCTCGCCGCGTGCGCGCACACGTCCGCACAGACAACTTCGCCCGCGAGTGAGAACGGCAAGCTCCTCGAACAGACGGCCTTTCAGTTCCCGGCCTACGAAGGGTTCGACGGCTGGATTAAGAACTACCTGACGGCCGCCGACTACGAGCGTCTGCGCAACTCGCCCGACCTCGAACTCCTGCGCATCAAGTACGCTAGCGACGGACTCGCCGTCACCGGCTTCATCTACAAGCCGCGCCGCGTCGAGGGCCGAAAGCTCCCCGTCGTCTTCTACAATCGCGGCGGCATCGGGCCGGGTTCGGAAATCGGCGCGCAGAACTTCAACTACGTCGCCGAGATGTACCGCCTCGCCTCCGAGGGCTTCGTCGTGTTGGCCTCGCAGTATCGCGGCTACGACGGCGCGGGCGGGCGCGACGAGGCGGGCGGCGCGGACACGAACGACGTTCTGAACTTGGTCGCGCTCGCGCGCACGCTCCCTTACGTCGACGCGGAGCAGATGTTCATGTGGGGCTACTCGCGCGGCGCGGTGATGACTTTGCAGGCCATACGGCAGGGCGTCCCTTTGCGCGCGGCCGTCGTCGTCGGCGCGCCGACCGATTACCACGACCTCGCCACGCGCGGCGAGGGCTTCTTCCGCGACACGTTCCCCGACTACGACCGGCGCAAGGAGGAGCACTTGACGAACCGCTCGGCCGTGCGCTGGGCCGACCGTGTAAGCGTCCCGCTCCTCATCCTCCACGGCGGCGACGACCGCCTGCGCCCGTCGCAGGTTCACCGCCTCGCCGAGCGGCTCGAAGCGGCCGGCAAGCTCTACGAGATGGTCGTCTACGCGAAGGACGGGCATCCGGTCGCGCGCAACTACGAAGACCGCATGCGGCGCACCGTCGACTGGTTCAAGAACCCGCGCGCCTTCTCCATCGTGCAGACGTTGCGCGAGACAATCGAGCGCGAGGGCGCGGCCGCCGCAGTCAAACGCTATCACGAACTCCGTCGGACGCAGCCGCGCGCCTACGACTTTTCTGAGGGGCAACTGAACGCGCTCGGCTACGAGTTACTCGCGACGGGTCGCGCGACGGACGCCGTCGAAATCTTCAAGCTCAACGTCGAGATGTTCCCGCAAGGCTTTAACACCTACGACAGTCTCGGCGAGGCTTACGCGGCCGTCGGCAACAAGGAGCTGGCGATTAAGAATTATCGCAAGTCACTCGAATTGAACCCGCGCAACACGAACGCGGTCGAGCGGCTCAAGCGTCTGGAAGGGAATTGACGATGGCGCGCGCGGGCGTCGAGAGGTTCAACGACTTCTTCCGTCGGCGGGCCGAGTACGGCCCGGTGTTCATCCGTCTGGTGGTGGGCTGGATGCTCATCTGGGGCACGCTCGACAACATCCTCAGTTGGGAGCGGATGACGGAGTTCGAGCGTTTCCTCGCCGCGCGCGGCGTGCCGCTGTCGATGTTTGCGGCGCACCTGTCGGTCTACACGCAGTTCGTCTGCGGGGTGCTCGTCCTACTCGGCGCGTTCGTCCGGCTCGCGGCCGTCCCGCTCGTCATCAACTTCGTCTGCGCGCTCCTCATCGCGCACCGCCGAGACACTTGGGCGGGCGCGTTCCCCGCGCTCGTGATGCTCGCCTCCGCGCTCTTCTTCCTCTTCCACGGCGCGGGCCGCCTCTCGGTCGACGAACGCAGGTGAGGGCGAAATAAAAAGGCCAAAGTAAATAAGGTAAAAGGCAAAAGTGAAGAGGCCATGTGCCTTCCCACTTTTGCCTTTTACCTTTTTACTTTGACCCTGCTCTTCAGTCGGTGAGCTTGAAGGCGGCCATCTCGGTTCCGTTGCGGACGAGGAGGCGGCCGTCGGCGATGGCGGGGACGTTCCAAGTCTTGCCTTGGAGGGCGGGGAAGCGCGCGACCTCGGCGTGCGCGTCGGGTGTCGCGCGGACGAGCGCGATTTCGCCCTCGTCGGTCGTGATGATTAAGTGCCCGCTCGCTAAGACCACTTGCCCGTAGCCGTAGCCGCGCGCCTTCCACTTGCGCTCGCCCGTCGCCACCTCGACGCAACTGAGCAGCCCCTCGTCCAACCCGTAGACGTAGCCGTCGTGGTAGACCGACGAGTTGAACTTGTTCTTCATCGAGGCGTTTTCCCAGAGCGCGCGCGGCACGAGACGCCCGCCCGTGTTCGCCACTTCGAGGAGCGACGCGCCCTTCTGGTAACCGGCCGAAAGGAAGAGGCGGTTCGGGCCGACGACGATGGGCTGCGAGATGTTGATGCCGGCGTCGTTGCGCCACGGGTGCGTCCAGAGCACCGCGCCGTCCTCGGGCGCGATGCCCGCAATGTTGCGTTCGGTGACGACGAGCACCTGACGTCGGCCCGCGAGGTTCACAAGCATCGGCGAGGTGTAGGAGCCGGGGTCGCTCATCGCGCCCCACGCGCGCGCGCCCGTCAACTTGTTGTAGGCGACGACCGACTTTCCGTCCGCGCCCCCGGCGATGACGATCACCTTGTCGTCAACCACGAGGGGCGAGGCGGCGATGCCCCAACGGAGGTTCGACGCGCCGTTGTCGGAGAGTATGTTCTTGCCCCAGATGGCGCGGCCCGTGCGCGCGTCGAGGCAGCGCAGCTCGCCCGTCGCGCCGAGCGCGTAGACGCGCCCCTCGTCCCACGTCGGCGTCGAGCGCGGCCCGTCGCCCGTCGAGTCGCGAAACTCCGCGTCCCACTTGTGCGTCCAAAGCTCGCGGCCGTTCGCGGCGTTGTAGGCGGCGACGACCTCCTGTCCGCGCCTCTGCTCGATGGTGTAGGCCGTGCCGTCGGCGACGGAGAAGGAGGAGAAGCCGCCGCCGATGGGCTGCTTCCAAAGAAGCGGAAGGCCCGACGCGGGCCAAGCGGTCTTCACCGTCCGTTCGTCATAGCGCCCGTCGCGCGCGGGGCCGCGAAAGTTCGTCCAGTAGTTGCGCGCGCCCCCTCCCGACGACGAGGCGGCGGGCGAGCCTGCGGCCGCCTGCTCTCCCGGCGCTTGCGTTTGCTCGCCGCTCGCTGCGGGTGCTTGGCCGTCGGCGGCGGGCGCGGCCGACGGTTCGGCCGGAGCGCCCGGCTGCGCGGCGGCCTGCTGTTGTTGCTCGGCGCGGTGGCGTTCGAGCGCGTCGTAGCGCGCGTCCTCGCCGGGGTCGCGCCGCTGCGTGAACATGTAGGCGGCAAGGGCGATGAGGGCGACGGCCAAGACTGCGACCGGCAAAAGGATGGCCGGCGAGCGATACCACGACGAGGCGGCGCGGTCGGGTTGCTGTTCAAACATCTTTCGTCCCCCTTCAAGGATTGCGGATTTACAATCTCAGATTTCAAATCCGAGATTTCCGATGCCCGCAATCACAGGTCACTTGCCGATGCAGTATAAGTGGCGCTCGCCGCGTATGAAAATCTTCCCGGCGGCGATGGCCGGAGAGGCGTAGACCGGCTCGCCCACGGTGTTCGTCCGCACGACCTCGTGAACCGGCCCGGCACGGACGACGAACGTGTCGCCGTCCTCGCTCGTCAGAAACAAACGTCCGTCGGCCGCGACCGGCGAGGCCGTGAACGCCGCCGGGACGGGGACGCGCCCGCCCTCGTAGACAATCTTACCCGACTTCGCGTCGAGCGCCGTCAGAATCCCTTTGTCGCTCATCAGGTAGAGCAGGTCGTTGTAGAGAATCGGCGAGGGCACGTAGGCCGTCCCCTTCGCGTACTGCCAAGCGACGTTCGGCGTGTCCGTCACATCACCCGACGCGCCGAGCCGGATGGCGTAGGTAATCTTCACGGGGAAGCCCGCGAAGAGATAGACCATGTCGGAGGCGGCGACGGGCGAGGGGATGGCGTTACTGCCGAGGCCCTTGCTCCGCCAGAGTTCTTTACCCGTCGCCGGGTCGTAGGCGACGACAGATTCCGCGCCGCTCGTCACAAGCTCCGTGCGCTTCGCGGTGCGGACGAGAATCGGCGTCGCCCAACTGACCTGCACCTTGCGCGCGACGCGCCAAACCTCTTTGCCCGTCCGCTTGTCTAAAGCGACGAGCGACGAGTTCTCGCCGAAGTCGCTGTCGCCCTGAATGATGACTAGGTTCTCGTAGAGCACGGGCGACGTGCCCGTCCCCAAACCGACCGAGCCGATGCGGCCGACGTCGGCCTTCCACAGGAGCTTGCCGTCGAAGTCGTAGGCGTAGAGACCTTCGGGGCCGAAGTAGGCGAAGACGGTGCGGCCGTCGGTCGCGGGCGTCGAGGCGGCGTAGGAGCTTTTGCGGTGGCGGTCGTCGTAAGGGTTGCCCTCCCAAGCGGTGCGCTCCCAAATGACTTTGCCCGTGTCGCGGTCGAGCGCGAGCGTCCTGAAAGAATGTTTTTTATCCGCGCCGACGCTGTCCGGGTGCATCCAGTCCTTGCCGTCGGGCGTGACGTGGCGGACGGCCTTCGCGCCGGGAACTGTTTCGCCCTCGACGGCCGTCGTCAAGAACACGCGCTTGCCCCAGACGATTGGCGACGAATGACTCTTGCCGGGAATCGCGGTCTTCCACTTGACGTTCTTCGCCGGCCCCCACTCGTCGGGGATGTTGCGCTCGGGCGAGACGCCGAGGCTCGCCGGGCCGCGCCACTGCGGCCAGTTCGCGTCGGCCGCCAGAGTGGCGGCCGGGGCGGAGAGTAGAGAGAAAAGCAGAAAGAGTCTGAGCGTCGCGGACGATTTCACTGTGCTTGTCCCTTCGGTGGTCGAAAAGTTAGACGGCGCGGCCTGAAATTTTGTTCCATGCCGCGCCGCGTGTGTGAGTTTATTTCAGTTGCCCGACTTCGCGCCCGCCGTCTTCGTCGCGCCGCCGCCCTCGCCGAAGGCGAAGAGGTGGTTGACGCCGCGCACGAGCAGGAGGCCGTCGGAGATGGCGGGCGTCGCCATCATCACCTCGCCCACGGGGTTCGTCCCGACGAACTCGTACTTCGGCCCGGCCTTGACGACGAACACCTCGCCGTCCTCGCTCGCGAAGTAGAGTTTGCCGTCGGCCGCGACGGGCGAGGCCGTGAACGCGCCGCCCTTTCCGGCGAGACGTTCGCGGTAGACCTGCTCGCCGGTCTTCGCGTTGTAGGCGGTCAGCACCCCGTTATTCGAGCAGGCGTAGAAGAGGTCGCCGTAGACGATGGGCGTCGGCATGTAAGGGCCGCCGCGCTGCTTGCTCCAAGCGATTGACTCGGACGACTCTTTGCCGTCCTTCAGGCTGATGTCACCCGCCGCGCCGGGCTTGATGGCGTAGATGGGTTGGACGGGGCGATAGCCGCTCGTCACGTAGATGAGGTCGTGCGCGATGATGGGCGTCGGCGTCGCAATCTCGGCCATCGGCCCGAGCTTCCAAAGCTCTTTGCCGGTCGTGGGGTCGTAGCCGCGAATCGCTTTCGCTCCGGCCGTGATGAGTTCGGCGCGGCCCTTCAACTCGTAGACGGCGGGCGTGCTCCAACCGGGCAGCTCGCCCTCGCGCATCGTCTTCCAGATTTGTTTGCCGGTCTTCAGGTCGTAGGCCGCGATGAAGGAGTTCTTCTGGATGTCGGCCTGCACGATGACCATGTTCTTGTAGATGATGGGCGAGGCCGCATACTCCCACTGGTAGTCGGCGTCGTAGAACCATCCGGCGTCGAGGACGCCGAGGTCTTGCTTCCAGACGAGCTTGCCCGACATGTCGTAGGCGTAGAGACCTTCAGAGCCCATCAGCGCGATGAGGTATTTGCCGTCAGTCGCGGGCGTCGAGGCGGCGTGGCTCGACTTGGGGTGACGCTTCACTTTGGGGATGCCTTCATAAGCGACGCGCTCCCAGAGAATTTTGCCCGTCGCCTTGTCGAGCGCGTAGACCTTCCAAGAGTGTTTCGGGTCGTTCTTCACCGGCTCGACGTCGCCGTAGAGTCCGAAGCGCGCCTCGGGCTTCGGCTCACTGCTGACGGCCGTCGTGACGAAGACCTTGTTGCCCCAGACGACGGGGCTTGAGTGTGCGAGGCCGGGAATCTCCACCTTCCAGCGGAGGTTGACGGCTTTCTCGGCGTCGAAGGTGGCGGGCACGGCGGCCGCGCCCTGCGCGACGCCCGAGGCTTGCGGCCCGCGGAACTGCGGCCAGTTCTGCGCGCGCGCGGCCGCGGAGAGAAGGAGTGTGCAGAGGAGGACGGGTGCGACTC
>DASUNL010000534.1:0-24811 GCA_036277175.1 Pyrinomonadaceae bacterium
CGCGTTCTTAGCGCGCGTCCACGAGCTGCTTCTCGGCCGACACGACTTCTACGACCAAATCTTCCGCGACCTAGACATCTCTTACCCGCCTCTGCGTTGGGCCGTCGACAAAAACCCCGCGCTCCTCGGCGGGCACGACGCGCGCGCCCTCGTCGCCAAAGAGGCGCGCGTGCTCGAACTCATCAACGCCTACCGCGTGCGCGGACACCTCATCGCAGACATCGACCCACTGCACGCGCTCCCCGTCCAGTATCATCCCGAGCTCGACATCGAGACTTACGGCTTGTCGATTTGGGACTTGGATCGCGAGTTCATCACGGGCGGCTTGGGGGGCAAGGAGAGCGCGACTTTGCGCGACATCCTCGGCATTCTACGTCGAGCTTACTGCGGCAAGGTCGGCACAGAGTATCGACACATCCAGAGCAAAGAGCAGAAGCTCTGGATACGCGAGCGCATCCGGCAGGAGTTCGTCCATTCCGAACCCTTGCCGCCCGAGACGAAGAAGGCACTCCTCGTGCGACTCACGCGCGCCGAACAGTTCGAGCGTTTCCTCCACACGAAGTACCTCGGGCAGAAACGCTTCTCGCTCGAAGGCTGCGAGACTATCATCCCCCTGCTCGACCAACTCGTCGGGAGCGCGGCCGACAAGGGCGTCGAGGACATCACGCTCGGCATGGCGCACCGTGGGCGCTTGAACGTCCTCGCCAACGTCGTCGGCAACTTCGCCGAAAGAATCTTCACCGCCTTCGAGGGCTCAGTGCACCCGGACTTCCCAGCCGACGAGGGCGACGTGAAATACCATCAGGGCGCGGCGGGCGAGCGCGAGACGGGCGCGGGGCGCAAGGTGCGCATCACCATCTCGCCCAACCCGAGCCACCTTGAGTTCGTCGACCCCGTGGTCGAGGGCATGGTGCGCGCCAAGCAGGACGCCATGCAGCTCGACGGCGCGCCGCGCGAGGAGGTCATCGACCGCGCGCTCCCCGTCCTCCTGCACGGCGACGCGGCGTTCGCCGGCCAAGGCATCGTGATGGAGACCTTGCAGCTCGCCGACCTCAAGGGCTACCGGACGGGCGGCACGATTCACATCATCATCAACAACCAGATTGGCTTCACCACCTCGCCGCAGGCCAGCCGCTCGTCCATCTACTCGACCGACGTGGCGAGGATGACGCAGATACCCATCTTCCACATCAACGGCGACGACCCCGAGGCGGCCTACCGCGTCATGCGCATGGCGCTCGACTTCCGTCAGGAGTTCAACAAGGACGTCGTCCTAGACGTCGTCGGCTTCCGCCGCCTCGGACACAACGAGGGCGACGAGCCGAGCTACACGCAGCCCTTGATGTACGCGCGCGTCAAGGCGCATCCGGGCGTGCGGACGAAGTACGCCGAGCGGCTCGTGCGCGAGCAGGTGATGACGGCCGAAGAGGTCGAGGCGATGATTCGCGACGCGACCGCGCACTACGAGGCGACGCTCGCACGCGCCAAGGAGGTCGTCGCGCAGAAGCCGCCGAAGAAGGAGCTGCCGCCGCCGGTCGAAGAGGAGGACGGGTCGCGCCTTATCGAGACGGGCGTCGCGGCCGACGTGGTGCGCGACATCGCGCACCGCATCGCGGTCGTCCCCGAGGGCTTTAACATCAACCCGAAGATGGTTACGCAGCTCGCCCGCCGCGCGAAGATGGGCGCGGGCGAGACGCCGCTCGACTGGGCGTTCGCAGAGCTTGTCGCCTTCGGCTCGCTCGGCCTCGAAGGCGTGCGCGTAAGACTTTCGGGTCAGGACTCGGGGCGCGGGACGTTCAGCCAGCGTCACGCCATCATGTACGACACGCGGACGGGCCGACCTTGGGCTCCGCTCTTCGAGATGACGGAGGTGAACGGGCGCGCGCGCGTCGAGGTCTTCGACTCGTCTCTGTCGGAGCAGGGCGTGGTGGGTTTCGAGTACGGCTACTCGGTCGTCGCGCGCGACGCGCTCGTCGTCTGGGAGGCGCAGTTCGGAGATTTCTCGAACGGCGCGCAGGTCATCATCGACCAGTTCATCACGCCGGGCGTGGACAAGTGGCAACAGCCGTCGCGCCTCGTCCTCCTGCTCCCGCACGGCTACGAGGGGCAAGGGCCGGAGCACTCTTCGGCGCGGCTCGAACGCTACCTCCAACTCTGCGCCGAGAACAACATGCAGGTCTGTTACCCGACGACGCCCGCGCAGCACTTTCATCTTTTGCGACGGCAGGTCAAACAAGATGAGGCGCGCCCGCTCGTCGTGATGACGCCGAAGAGTCTTTTGCGACTCCCGGCCGCCGTCTCTTCGGTCGAGGAGTTGACGCGCGGCGGCTTCCGGCCCGTGATTGACGACGCGGAAGTCGAAGACCGCGACGCCGTGCGCCGCATCGTGCTGTGCGCGGGCAAAGTCTTTTACGACTTGGCGGCGGCGCGCAAGAAGTCGGGCGACCGAAGCGTGGCCGTCGTCAGGCTCGAACAGTTCTACCCGTTTCCGGAAAAGGCCCTGCGCGAAATCTTCGCCTCGTACCCGCAGGCCGCGCAGCTCGTGTGGGCGCAGGAAGAGCCGAAGAACATGGGCGGCTGGTCGTTCGTCGAGCCGCGCCTGACGGGGATACTCAAAGATTGCGAGCGGCCTTACTACGCGGGGCGCGCGGCTTCGGCCAGCCCGGCCACGGGCTCTTACGCCCTGCACGAGCTTGAGCAGCGACAACTCGTCGACCACGCGCTCGTCGGCGAAGCGCCGTTCATCTCCGACGCCTCGACGGCGCAGTACGCGGGTCAGGCCGACTCTTAACGTTTGCGGATTTGAGATTTCAGATTTGAGATTTCAAACCAAAGACGCGCGGGCGGGTCTTCGTGAAGACCCGCCCGCGTGTGTGAGTGGGGTTGGGGTGAGTTTACCGGGTGTATCTCTCAATCGGGTCGCGGGGGTCGCCGGCGTCGGGACGCGGGGCGACGCAGAAGACGAGCGGGAACTGGTCGCCGGGTCGGAAGTCGACGAAGCGGATGAAGCTCTTGAGCTGCGAGACGAGCAAGTGGCCGAGGAACGAGCCGTCCTGCGCCTGAAAGCGCCAAGCCGTGCCGCCGCCCGCAATCGGCTTCGCGGCGAAGACCTGAATCGGCTTGTTGACGAACTGGCCGATGGTCACCGTGCCGAGCCGTCCGTTCTTGGGCATCCGCCTGCCCCACGAGAAGGTGATCGTGCCGCAGCCGCTCCCGCACTGGTACTGCGCGCGGGTCGGGGCGTCCGTGATTTGGGTGGTTGAGGTTGACATGCGTTCTAGTCCTCTCCTTTCGGAAGCGTGAGGTTCTACCTGCACGGACTACCTTTGAAAACGGCGTGCCGCGCCGCGCCCCGCGACGCAACCCGCGAGGCGCGCGGCCGTAATTCAACCGGCCGACGACACTTGCGCGCCGCGCGCCGCGCACGCCCGCACACGCACCCGCGACACACGCCTATCCGTTCGGTTAGCGCGCTATCTTAAAAGTTAGCGCGCCTATCTTTTGGGATAGACGAAGGTTAAACTAGAGCCGGGTTATGAGAGTCATCAACCGCGCCGGCCTCGCGCCCGACGAGCTCTCGCAAGTCGAGGCGGAGCGGTCACGCGCGACGCCACTTAGACGACTCCGCGAAACGCACGAACCATGAAACCAACGCTCGGAAGAATCACGCTCGCACTCCTCTGCCTGTGCGCTTCGGCGACGGCCGCGCGCTCTCAGGTCGCAACCCCGACGCCCGCGCCGTCCGCGACGCCGACGCCCGCGCCCTCGGCGTCGCCGCAGCCGTCCGCCACTCCCGCGACGCCCCAAGCTCCGCCATCGACCGACATCTTCCTCGTCCCGCTCTCGGGCGCGGGTCTGGAACTGAAGGCGGGCGAGCCGCGCCGCCTGACCGACTGGGAGGGCTACGACAACCAGCCGTCGTTTACGCCCGACGGGCGCGCAGTCCTCTACACCTCGATTCGCGCCGACGGGCAGGCCGACATCTACCGCTACGACCTCGCGCGCGGCGCGAGCGAGCGCGTGACGCAGACGCCCGAGAGCGAGTACTCGCCGACCGTGACGCCCGACGGCAAGCACTTCTCCGTCATCCGCGTCGAGGGCGACGGCACGCAGCGCCTCTGGAAGTTTCCGCTCGCGGGCGGCGCGCCCTCACTCGTCCTTGAGAAGACGAAGCCGGTCGGCTATCACGTCTGGGCAGACAAGGACACGCTGATGCTCTTCATCTTGGGCGAGCCGGTCACGATGCAACTCGTCGACACGGGGACGGAATTGACGGGCACGGTCGCCACCAACATCGGGCGCGGCCTCGCGCGCGTCCCCGGCGCGGAGAAAATCAGTTACGTCCACAAGGTGTCGTCCGACGAGTGGCTCATCAAGGAGTTCGACTTAAAGACGCACCGCAAGGCGACGCTCGTGCGCGCGCTCGCGGGTAGCGAAGACTACGCTTGGACGCCCGACGGCGCGCTCGTCATGGCGCAGGGCGGGAAGCTCTATGCGTGGCGGCCGGGGGGCGCGGGCGATTGGAAGGAGTTCGCGGACTTGTCGGCCGCAGGCCTCGGGCGCGTCACGCGCATCGCCGTCAGCCCGCGCGGCGACATGCTCGCCGTCGTGGCTCAGAAGTAGTGAAGGAGCGTTCAGCTTTCAGCATTCAGCATTCAGCGCACGGCAACAGCCGCGTCATCGGCACTTCGTTCTCTAACACTCCGCGCCGTCGCTGTTCCGGCTGAAAGCTGAACGCTGATTGCTGAACGCCTATTGCGGCGGCTCGTCCTCGATGATGTCCTCGTCGATGACCTTGAGTTCCGTGCCGAACTTCTGGTAGTTGCGGAAGAGTATGTCGTTGCGCTCGGCGACGGTGTAGTCTCTCGCCGGCGAGGTCAGGATGGCGACCGAGCGCGAAGGGAGTAGGTACTGCTGGCCGGCGATGCCGACCCAGTCGTAATCAATCGTCGTCACGGCCGACTGGATGGGGAAGTCGGCCGGGATTTGGACGGCGACGCTCTCGGCCCGCAGCACGCGGAAGTTCTCGCGGTCAATCCAGACGCGCCCGCGATAAGCCGTCACGATTTCGCGCCCGCCGTGAACCCGCAGGCGGTAGTTCGAGTTCTCGCTCTTGACCTCGTACTCGTAGACGAGCGTGCGTCGGCCGCGCAGGGTGTCCGTGTCCGCGAGCTTAAACTTCGCCTGTTCCCGCTTGCCGAAAATCATCAACAGCAGCGAAACGAACTCGCCCGACGAGGTCATGCCCCCGACCTGCGCGTAAGTCCCGCTCTCCTGCGCGTCCGGCGCGGTCGGGATGCCGTTGACGGCTAGGACGCGGTACTGCTCGCCGCCGCGCGCGCGGTAGCTGACGCCGACGACGAGGCGGTCGGACGTGCGCCAGTTGCGCGTCTCGTTGAGCGACTGCGAGCGGCGGATGAGTTGTTTGACGACGAAGTCGGGCATCGCCTGCGCGGCTTCGAGCGTCTCCGCGCGCGCTCGCGCGAGCACCGCATCGGCCTCGGCCGCCGAAGGGAGCGCGGCCGACTTGGGGTCGAGCCTGCGCCGCTCGGCCTCTTCGAGCGTCCGCCGCAGGTCGACGTCGTTGCCGCTCTTCGTGGCGACGATGGAGCGCAGGCCGTTCGTCAAAGGAAAGCTGATGCCGCGACGGCGCACCTCCTTGATGATCTCTTCCTTCAGAGAGGGCTGGCGGGGCAACTGCCTGACGAGGCGTAAGAACTCCTCGTTCGTGAGCGGCTGCTCGCCCGTCGTCTGCGCGGAGAGTCGTGCGCCCGCGCACGCGAGTGAGAGCGCGAGGATGATGGCCGTTAGAATTCGTTGCTTCATAAAAATTCGCCTGCGTGTGTAAGGGTCAGGAGTATGGATGAGTGAGGACGCAGAAACGTTCGATGAGGAGCGTGAGAATCGAGACGCAGGTTTGCAGCTCGCCGTGGGGGACGAACTCGCCCGTGCGGTGCGCGACGCGGATGTCGCCCGGCCCGAAGACGACCGCGTCGGCCCCCAGTTCTTGCATCTGCGGTGCTTCCGTCCCGAAGGAGACCGTCCCGGCCTTCGCCCCGCCCGACATGATTTCCATCGCCTCGACGAGCGGCGCGTCCGCGCGCGTCTCCGTCCCCGAATCGAGACGTATCACCCGCACCTCGCAGTCGAAGTCCTCGTCCGCGCTTCTGAGCGCGCGCACTTCGCGGTCGAGGAGTTCGAGGAAACGCTCGCCGCGCTGGCCCGGTATGGGCCGCCATTCGAGCGTGAAGCGGCACTCACCGGCGATGATGTTTTTGGCCGTGCCGCCCGAGATGAGGCCGACGTTGACGGTCGTGTAAGGCGGGTCGAAGGCCGCGTGCGTCTCGCCCTTCAACTCCTCGGCGATACTTTCGACGCGCGTGACGAGACGCGCGGCGCGCGTGATGGCCGACGCGCCCAAGTGCGGGTAGGCGCTGTGCCCCTCGCGCCCGCGCAAGACGACTTCGGCGAGGCAGTAACCCTTGCCCGCGCGCATCGGTCGCAAGGATGTAGGCTCGCCGACGACGGCGTGGCGCGCGCGGAAGACGCGCTCGTCCGCGAGACGTTTCGCGCCGAGACAGCCGACCTCCTCGTCGGCCGTCAGGACAATGGCGAACGGGCGCACGAGTCGCGCGAGGGATGCCTGCGCGGCGGCCGTGAGCGCGGCGGCGATGAAGCCTTTGGTGTCGCACGCGCCGCGCCCGTAGAGGTTGCCTTCGCGCTCGGTGAGCGCGAGCGCCTCCGACCAAGCAGGGTCGAACGGCACGGTGTCCGTGTGGCCGACGAAGACAAGCTCCAACACTTCGTTATCACTCGTCGCGGCCGGGGCGACCGCCAACATCTGCACCTTCTCGACGCCGCGCTCGTCCTCGTAGGGCAGAAGCCGCACGCGCATTCCCAAAGCTTCGACGCGCGCGGCGGCGTAGTCGATGACGGAAGCGTTCGGCCGCGAAGAGCGCGAGTCGATGCGTACGAGGTCGGCGAGCGTCTCTACTAAAGTCATTTCACCCCCAGAGTCTTTTTTGCAGCGTCGTGAAGCGCGCGACCGTCTCGCTTTGCGCGGCGTGACGCCCCTCTTCGACGACGAGCCGGCCGCCGACGGCCACCTCGCGGACGGCCGCGCGCGAGAGCGAGAAGACGATTGACGCGAGCAGGTCATCCGCGCCCGCCCCGGCGATTGAAGGGTCGTCCAAATCGACGGTGAAGAAGTCGGCCGCGCGCCCCGCCGTTAGCTCGCCCGCGTGCGTAGCGCCCACGCTTCGCGCGCCTCCGACGGTCGCGCACTCGAACAGGCGCGCGGCCAGAGCGGAAGCCTCCGGCGCGCCGCCGCGCGTCTCCCCGGCGGAAGTCTCCGCGCCGCCGCGCGTCGCATCATCAGGCGCGGGCGCGAGGACGTTTCGCGCGAGATGTTTCAGACGCAGGTGATACTCAAGCTCGCGCGCGTCTTCGAGCAGGTCGATTTGCGCGTGGCTGTCCGTGCCGAGCGCGACGGAGACTCCGGCGGCGAAAAGGTCGTCTGCCGGGACGACGCCGTCGCCCAAGTTGCGCTCGGTCGTCGGGCACGCGCAGACGTTGGCGCGCGCGCGCGCGAGCGACGCGACCTCTGCGGCCGTAACGTGGACGGCGTGGACGCCCGTGAAGCGCGGGCCGAGTAGCCCCTCGTCGGCGAGGAGCGCGACGGGCGTGCGACCCGTCTCCGCGAGACACGCCTCGACCTCGGCGGGCTGCTCGGCGACGTGCATGTGGACGGGCATCGCGCGCGACGCGGCGAAGTCGTTCACGGCGCGCGCGTAAGCGACGGGCACGGCGCGCACGCTGTGCGGCGCGACGCCCGCCCACGCGGACGGCAGAGGAGCGCGGGCTGACGGCAAAGGCGCGGACGTATCGCCCGCCACGTCGTCTTTATGTTCGTTAGCGGCGCGCGAAGCGTCGCCACGTTCGTTCACGCGCGGGTTGTCGTGTTCGCCCGCGCGCGACTCGCGTTCGAGGTCTTCGGCCAACTCTTCGGCGTGGCGGATGAACTCGTCGGCGTCCGGCTCGATGAAGCGGCGCTGGCGCTCGTTGGGCGGCTGGCGGAAGCCCGAGCGCGCGTAGGCGACTCGCAGAAGCGCGACGCGCAGCCCCGCGTCGCGCGCCGCCGCGCAGACCTGCTTCGCGAGCAGGTTCGCGTCCTCGTACAACTCGCCTTCGGGTGTTCGGTGGAGGTAGTGAAACTCGCCGACCGTCGTGATGCCTGAGAGCAGCATCTCGGTGAAGGCCATCCGCGATGCGTCGTAGATGTCTTCGGGTGTCAGGCGCGCGGCCGCGCTGTACATCATCTCGCGCCACGTCCAGAACGAATCCGAAGAGGCTGAAGAGCGCATTTCGGTGCGCCCGCGTATGACGCGCTGGAAGGCGTGCGAGTGCGCGTTGACCATGCCGGGCAGGAGCGCGCGCCCGCGCAAGCGGACGAAGCGCGTGGCGAAGATGACTCCGGAATCCGGCTCGGCGACGTTGACGATTTCGCCTTCGGGCAACTCGCCGCCCGACAACTCGCGCAGGTCGCGCGTCGGCAGAAGCAACAGGACGCGCCCCGTCGAGTTGTCGCACACGAGGGCCGTGTCGCGGCGGAAGCGCCCGCCCGCGTACAGTAAATCGGGCACCCACGTCGTCGTGTGAGTGCCCGTCTCGTCGCGGTGTCCGAGGGACTCGTTCAAGCGACTCCTCAAGCGTCGTCAGCGGTTGCCGGTCGCGTCGGCCGCGCGCGCGGGCCGGCGCTTCTCGGCGGCTATCCACTCGTTGACGTTGCGCTCCAAGACGTCGAGCGGGACTGCGCCCGACCCTAACGCGACGTCGTGAAACTCGCGCACGTCGAAACGCTCGCCCAGCTCCGACTTCGAGCGCGCGCGCAGCTCCTTGAACTTCAGCTCGCCGATTTTGTAGGCGAGCGCCTGTCCGGGGTCTGTGATGTAGCGGTCGATTTCGTTGACGATGTCCTGCTCGGTCTTCGCGGCGTTGTCCATGAAGTAGTCAATCGCGCGCTGCCTGTCCCACTTCATGTGGTGCATGCCCGTATCGACGACGAGACGGACGGCGCGCCACATCTCGTAAGTCAACTGACCGAACTTCGAGTAGGGGTCGTCATACAAACCCATGTCCTCGCCCAGAGATTCGGCGTAGAGACCCCAGCCCTCGACGAAGGCCGTGTAGCCGCCGTAGCGGCGGAACTTCGGAATCTCGCCCAACTCCATCGCGCGCGCGATTTGGAAGTGATGACCGGGCACGGCCTCGTGCAAGCTGAGAGCCATCATCTCCCACTTGGGCCGCGTCTCGGGCTTGTAGAGGTTGACGTAGTAGTAGCCGGGGCGCGAGCCGTCGGCCGCCGGCTGGTTGTAGTAAGCGGTCGTCGTGTCGGGCGCAATCTTGTCGGGGATGGGGATGACGCCGTAGGGCATGCGCGGGATGGTCTTGAAGACTTTGACGAGGTGCGGGTCGATCTTCTTCGAGATGGCGCGGTAGGCTTCGAGCAGCTCTTCGGGACGCTTGTAGTAGAACTCGTCGTCGGTGCGGAGCTTCTTGAAGAAGTCTTTGAGCGAGCCGCGGAAGCCGACCTGCCGCATGATCTTCTCCATCTCAGCGCGGATGCGCGCCACTTCGGAGAGACCCTTCTGGTGAATCTGCTCGGGCGTCATGTTGGTCGTCGTGTAGGAGCGCGCCGAGAAGGCGTAAGCCTCCGCGCCGTTCGGCCACTGCCAAATGCCGACCTGTTCGTAGGCCGCCGGGAGGTACTCGCTCGTGAAGTAGGTTTTGAACTCGCGGAAGCCGGGGACGATTTGCGTCGAGATGACTTGGCGCGCCTCGCGCGTGAGACGCTCGCGCTCCGAGGCCGGGATGTCGTTGGGAAACGTCTTAAAGGGTTTGTAGAAAGGGCTGTCTTCGGGACGCTCGACTATCTGCTTGTCGAGCTGACCGGGGACGCGCTGCAAAGTTATCTTCGGCCACATCATCCCGGCGCTCTTGCCCTCGCGCATGAGTGCGAGCGTCTGCTCCATGTAGCGCGGGAAGTTGCGCAGGCGCGCGAGCCAGTCGTCGTAGTCTTTGACGGTCTGGAAGCGGAGGAGGTCTGAAAGCTCGTCGTCGGTCTGGAGTCCGCCGCGCTGGTTGATGGGCAGAAGATAGGTGCGGAACTTGAAGCCCTCGATGCCCTCCTCGAAGTCTTTGCGGAAGAGGTCGTAGTTGAGTTGGTCGGCCGCCGAGAGCCGACGGCGGTCGATGCGGCGCAGGCGCGCGAGCACGTCTTGGCGGTGACGTTGGCGTCGCTCGAAAGCCTCAAGGCTTAAGTCCGTCCAGCGGTCGTTATAGCGACGGTCGCCCAGAGACGAGGCGAAGGTCGGGTACTCTTTCATCGTCCACTCCCACTCTTCTTCAAAGAGCGCGTGGAGCTGGCGTGCGGGGTTGGCGCGCTCGCCCGCGGCCGCGCCGCTTCGACGCTGCGCCGTGGCGGCGGGCGCGGTGGACGTGACGAGCGAGAGGGCGATGAGAGCGATGGTCAGGCACTGACGTGTGGAGCGCATCGTGAAAAGACCTCCGTCGGTGTAGCGGGAAAATTTTGAGAGAGTCGCGCCGTGAAGGATACAACAAGAAACGCCGGGGCATAAAGCGGGGGCGAGCAAAAGGTAAAAGGCGGAAGTGGAAGAGCCGTTCGCACTCTTCCACTTCCGCCTTTTACCTTTTGCCTATCCCTTTACCAGTTGAAGCGAGCGCGGTACTCGCCGGCGACGATGAAGGACTTGACCATCTCGGCGGCGTGGAAGTCTCCGCCGTGGTCGTTGAGCTTCTTGAGCCAGAAGTTGAACCCGACCGCGTCGGGGTCGCGGTGCAGGTAGCCGAAGTACTGCATCAGGACGAAGGCCGCGTTCTTCTCACGCTGCCTGAGCGATGCGTTGTCGGCCACACGGCGCAGGGCGGCGGCGCGCGTGAGCGACCCCGCGCTTAAGCCCGCGACGAGCGCGTCGCGCTCGGCCGGAGTCGGCACGACGCCTCCGCGCGCGAAGAGCGCGTCGACGAACTGCGCGTTCGTCATTCCGTCGAAGACGGCGCGGAATGACGGGCGCGCGACCCAAGCCTCGGCGAACGCGACCTTGTTGGCCGCGAGCCGCTGCTCCCAGCCCGTCTGGCCGACGACGACGCCGCGCGCCGCCGCCTGCATGTCGACGAGGAAGTCGTTGCGGCGCGGCATCGTGCCGAACGAGATTTTGTTGAAGCGGTAGATCAGGTAGCCCGTCTGTTCAAACTCGGTGGAGAGGAAGAACGCGCCCGACGTGTTGGCGCGCTGGCCCTGCATGCAGCCCGCGTTGCCGCCGCACGCGGCGAGCTGGCCCTTCCAGAAGGTTAACCCCGCGTCGTCGGCCTCGCGGTCGAAGAAGTCGCGGTACTGCTGCTCGACGAAGAACTGCGAGTTGTCGATGTCGTTGCCCGCGAAGGCGGCGACCGTCGTGTTGAACGTGCCGCTCAGGATGGTCGCGCCCTGCTGGTTGGTGACGACGACCGTCGTGTTGGCGTCGATGGCGGGCACGAACTGGTTGTTGTTCGTGTCAAGCTCAAGCTCGTTTTCGAGCGACGGGCCGACCCGCAGCTCGCCGACCTTCGCGCCGTCGACGAGCACGTTCAAGATTGTGCCCACGGGCAGGTTGACCTTCTCGGCCTCGACGTTGAGCTTGCGCCGCCCCGTCGATTCCACGCGAAACTTCGCGTGACCTTTGGGCACGAGTCCGTTGACGGCCGCGCCCGCCAGACGCGACTCGATGCGGAACTCCTGACCGCCGCCGGGCTGCGGCGACGGCGACGGGCTGGGCGACGCGCCGGGCAGCGGCAGGTTCGAGAACGAGCCGGCGATGACGGTCGCGCCCGACGGGTCGGTGATGACGACGCGCGTGCGCAGGTTGATGGCCGGGACTGTCTGCCCGTCGTCGGTGCGCAGGCGCAACTCGCCGCCGAGTCCGCCGTCGAGTCGTATGCCGCCGGCGCGGACGTTATCGATGAGGACGTTGAGGACTGTGCCCGACGGGAGGTTGACGTTCTCAAGCTCAATTTCGAGGCGGCGCTCGCCGTCGGACTCGTGGCGGAACTCGACCTCGGCCGAAGGCGTCATGCCGTTAAAGGGCGCGCCGACGAGCGTGCCGCGCAGGCGAATCTCGTTTCCGGCCGGAGTCGGACTGGGCGTCGCGCCCGGCGAAGGCGAAGGCGAAGGCGTCGCGCCGGGTGTCGCGCCGGGCGTCGGAGATGCGTTCGGACTCGGCGAGGGCGAAGCATTCGGCGACGGTGAAGGCGAAGCGTTAGGCGAAGGCGAGGCGTTAGGCGTTGGGCTTGGTGTTGAGCCGGGTGTCGCGCCGGGCGTCGGCGAAGAGCGCGGGGTCGCGCCCGGAGTCGGCGTGGGCGAAGGTCTGTCGTCATCGTCGTCGTCGTCACCGCCGCCGCGCCCCGACTCGTAGGCCGAGTAGTTTGAAGCTCGTGCGGTGTCGTCGGCGAAGGTTCCGAAGGCGAGGAGGAAGAATCCGAGTAGGAGTGCAAGGGCGGCTAACCCTGCGCGCAGCTTGGGGAGCGGCGATGAATTGTTTGAGAGAGTCGTGCGACCGTTTCGCTCCATTATATTTTCTCTAACCCCTTCTGATGTTGTTGGCCGGGCATGACAGCGCCGGACACAACGACAGTGCCGTGGCGGCGGTGAAAAATACGCCGCGCGCGAAAGTTTCTTCGCGCGCGACGAAAATCTTGACAGGCCGGGGGCGCGGGCATAAAGTCTCGTGCGTCCCCAAATCTTCAAAACCCCCGACGCCGAAGGCCGCGCGTGTCTCGCCCAAAGACGCGCGCGCAGAAAAACCTTCGGCCGACATCCGACACCTCGCCGTCCGGCGTTTGCTCTCAAACGCCTTAAACCCACTGACACTTCGACATGCGTAAGGAGAATTAGAGGTGAATCAAATGCCGACCCTCCGCCGCCTGAGACTGAAATTTACCCGAACGTTCGTCGGCCCCGCGTTGGCCGCCATCTTAATCATGTCCGCGCTCCCCAACGCGCCGCGCGCGCGCGCCGGCGACGAGGACGCGCCGCCGCTTCCGGCGATTCCCGTCATCGCGCCGGGCAGCGCCTACCGGCAGACCAACTTCATCTCCGACATCCCCGGACTCGCGCCCGTCCTCGACCCCCTGCTCGTCAACCCGTGGGGCATCTCTCTGACCGGCTCCAGCCCCTTCTGGGTCGCCAACAACGGGACGAGCACGACGCAACTGATTCGCGGCGACGTGGGCGGCACGCCCGTCGTCCTCAACCCCGGCCTCCAGACCGTGACCATTCCGGGCGGGCTGCCGACGGGCACGGTCGCCAATCCCTCGACGACTGACTTCGTCCTGCCCGGCGCGTGCGCCAGCGCGCCGTGCGCGGCCAACTTCCTCTTCGCCTCCATCACCGGCAACATCACGGGCTGGGACCCGAACGCCCCGGCCGCCGGCTCGACCACGGCCGTCATCGCCGCGAGCCACCCCGGCCACGTCTACACGGGACTCGCCGTCGCCAATAACGGCTCGGGCAACTTCCTCTACGCGGCCGACTTCGCCAACGGCAATATTGATGTCTTTGACGCCAACTTCGCCCTCCAGCCCGAGGCCAGCTTCCCCTTCGTCGACCCGACCATCCCGTCGACGCCGGGGAACACCTTCCACCCGTTCAACATCCAGAACGTCGGCGGCTCGCTCTACATCGCCTACGCGAAGGTCGGGCCGGGCGGGCTTGACGAGGAGGGCGTCGGCAACGGCTTCGTCCGCCGCTTCAACGCCAACGGCGTCCGCGACCTGACCTTCGGCATCAACAACGGCGCGCTCAACTCGCCGTGGGGCATCACGATTGCGCCCGCCTCGTTCGGCATCTTCGGCGGCGCGCTCCTCGTCGGAAACTTCGGCCGCGGCAACCCCTCGATTCACGCCTACAACCCGACGACCGGCGCGTTCCTCGGCACGATTCAGGACGAGAGCGGCAACGGCATCGTCATCGACGAGCTGTGGGATTTGAAGTTCGGCAACGGCGGCAACGGCGGCGACCCCAACGCGCTCTACTTCGCCGCCGGCATCGGACAAGAGGAGCACGGCCTCTTCGGCTCGCTGCGGCCGACGACCGCTTCGGCCACCTCGCTCATCCAGTTCTCGACCGACGAGTTCATCATCAGCGAGAGCGCCGGGCACATCGACATCACGGTGACGCGCGCCGGCGACGTCTCGACGCCCGCGACCATCAACTACAACACCTTCGACCAGAGCCAGCCCGGCCACGCCTCGCAGAAGTCCGACTACGAGATTGCGCTCGGCAAACTCTCCTTCGCGGCGGGCGAGACCTCGAAGACCTTCCGCATCCTCTTGGTCAACGACCTCTTCGTCGAGGGCGCGGAGGTGATTGACCTCGCGCTCTCGAACCCGACGGGCGCGGGCGTCGGCCTCGGCACGCCGAACGTCGCCACGGTGCAAATCAACGACAACGACGTCGTCGCGCCGACGACCAACCCGATTGACGGGACGAGCTTCTTCGTCCGCCAACACTACCGCGACTTCCTCAACCGCGAGCCAGACCTCGCGGGCCTCGCCTTCTGGGCCAACCAGATCGACTCGTGCGGCGGGAACAATGCGTGCCGCGAGCGTCGCCGCATCAGCGTCTCGGGCGCGTTCTTCCTCTCCGGCGAGTTTCAGCAGACGGGGCTGGTCGCGATTCTCACGCACCAAGCCGCCTTCGGACGCCGCCCGCTTTACGGCGAGTTCATGCTCGGCACGCAGGCGCTCCAGCGCGACTTCGTCGTCGGCGAGCCGGGCGCGGAAGATCAGTTGGAGGCGAACAAGGAGGAGTTCTTTAACGACTTCGTGACGAAGCCCGAGTTCGTCCAAAGATACCCGGCCAGCCTGACGAACGAGCAGTACGTTGACGCGCTGCTCGCGAGCGCAGGTCTGACGCCGAGTGAAGTCAGACTCTTCGTCGTCGAGATGACGAACGCTCAGGAGAACCCGCCCGCGAACCCGACGGCCTCGGGCGGCGGCGCGCGCCCGGCCTCCTTCGGCACGGCGCGACTTCAGTTCAACTCAGCGCAGACGGCCATGACGTTTACCGCCACGGTCAACAACATCGACTTCACCGGCTCACAGACGCCGGGCGAGGCCAACGACAACCTGACCGTCGCGCACATCCATGCGGGGGCGGCCGTCACCCCGGCGACGAACGGCCCCGTCGTCTGGGGCTTCTTCGGCACCCCGTTCAACGACAACAACCCCAACGATCAGGTGGTGCTCCCGTTCACCAGCGGAGTCGGCGGGGAGATTAGAGGCAAGTGGGACGCGCCCGAAGGCAACGGCACGACGCTGGCCGCGCAGCTCTCGAACCTGCGCGAGGGCCGCGCCTACGTCAACTTCCACACCACGCAATTCCCCGGCGGCGAGGTTCGCGGCAACATCCCGGCGGCGACCGCCCTGCGCGACTCGCTCATCGCCGGACTCAACGGCGCGACACTGACGCGCGCCGATGTGCTGCGGCGGGTCGCGGAGGCCGAGGAGTTGAGGGTGCGCGAGTTCAACGCCGCGTTCGTCCTGATGGAGTACTTCGGGTATCTCCGGCGCGACCCCGACACGGCCGGCTTCAACTTCTGGCTCGACAAACTCAACGCGGCCGGCGGCGACTTCATCGTCGCCGAGATGGTCAAGGCGTTCCTCAGTTCGAGCGAGTACCGCCAACGCTTCGGCCCGTCCTAAGTCCGGATTAGCCACGGGGCACGAAGGCACAGGGAAGTAGATAAAAGAAAGGAAAGAAAAATTAGAGGGAGGGTTGAATCATTCAACCCTCCCTCTTTCCGTCTTGCCCTTTTTGTTTTCTCTCCGTGCCTCTGTACCTCCGTGGCTACTTTTCTTTTTGGCCGACGCCCGCGCGGTGGCGCTCGTAGAAGTCGTAGACGAAGCGTTTCTGCCGGGCGCGTCCGCCGCCGCCGAAGATGCTGTTGTTGAAGTCGTAGTCGAGCATCTCCTTGAAGGCTTGGTCGGCCGTCCAGCCGTCGTGCGTGATGCGATAGACGGCCGTCAGCGCGCCCGTGCGGTGGCGTCCGCCTTTGCAGTGGACGTAGACGGGCCAGTTCGCCGGGTCGTTGACGAGTTTGAGGAACTGCTCGGTCTCCGTGTCGTTGGCGGGCTTGCCCGCTTCGAGCGGGAGGTTGAAGTATTGCAGCCCTTGCTCGCGCGCCCACGCGGGCGCGTCGCGCTTTTTGTCACGGCGCAGGTCGATGACGGTCTTGACGCCGAGCCGACGGAGCGCGGCGTAGTCTTCGGCGCGCGGCTGACCACCACGGTAGTAGTTCTCGTTGACGCGCCCGAAGTTCTCGACGCGGACTTCGCTGTGAGCCTCGCGCCCCGTTTGTTGTGAGACTTGCTGTTGCGCGTCCTGTTGTTGTGAGACCCGCCGCCGCGCGACAGTCGCCGCCGTGCCGGTGAGGACTAGCACGGCGGCGACTATGGCGAGCAGCAGGCGACGGGGAGTGTCGGCCCGGCCGCTCATCAAGCTCATGTTCTCTCCTTAACGCTTGTCGCTCTGCGCGTCGGCCACGGCGGTCGAGGCCGAGGGCAGCCCGACGAGTTGGTTGATGCGCGAGCGCAGGGCCGCGACGTAGCCGTCCATCGTCGCGTTGTCGTAACCGGCGGCGCGGAAGGCGTCGCGCAGTTGGTCGTCGGACAGTTGCGAGAGCTGCGTGCCTATCCAGCGCGCGTCCTCGACGGGGATGTTCTTCATCACCCGCTCCTTCTGCGCCTGACTCTTGGCGTAGCCGGGGTTGAAGATTTTAGCGAAGAAGCCGCCCGCGCCTTTGGGCTTCGTGCTGAAGTCGAACTTGACGAAGCCGCCTTCGACGCCCGTGACGAACTTCGAGGCGCGGAAGTCTTCGAGGTTGTTCTTGGAACGCTTGCCGCCCATGCCGCCGACCTTGCCGAGCGTCGCGCCGATGTCGGAGACGATGTAGCGCGTCTCCTCCGCGCCCGTCTGCGCGTCACGGACGGAGAGGACGAGGTTGTTCTCGGGGCGGTTGTCGTAGTTGCCAAGGAGCGCCATCAAGACTTTCAGTCCGTTGAGTTGGCGCGTGCCGACGAACGGGTTCTCTTCCCAGTCCCACTGCGCCGCGCGCGATTCGGTGCCGCGACGCGGCTCGAAGCGCGCCCCGCGCACGATACCATTCTTCTCGACGAACTCCTGCCCGCGCGAGAGTTTCGGCAAACCCACGACCTGCGCGCGGTCGAGGTAGTAGGACTCTTCGGCGAAGTAGCCCATCGACCAGACGACGCGGGTGGCGACCGTCTCGGTCTGCGCCTCGACGCCGAGCTTGACCGACCAAGTGACGCCGCGCGCGTCCGTCACCTTAAACTTCGGCGACGCGCCGAGCTTGTCCTCGGAGACGAAGGTGAAGGGCGCTTGCGGCGCAAGCTCCTGCGAGCCGGGGCCGTAGGAGAGGTTGCGCGTCGAGATGTCGCCGGGGTCGCGCCAAGCGACCGCAGAGCCGGCCTGCGTCCGCGCGTCCTGCCGCTGCTCTTGGGCGAGTGCCGGGGAAGACGCCGAGGGAGAAAGTGCGGCCGCCAAGACGATGGCGGCGACGAACGCTTTGCGTAACCCCGTAAGTGCTGACATGGTGAATAGTCCTCCTGCGAATTGGGCGAGTTAAATTCTCGTCCGCGAAACGGCTTCGCGGCTGTCTTCACCCTTTAACGCGAGACTCGGGACGGAAAGGGATTAACCCCGACGCAAAAAAACTCTGCCCCGTCCTTTTGCGCTCGCCTTCCGCACGCCGCGCCGTTCGCTGACTCGCACTTTCAAATGAGGTTTTCCGTGTCGGAGGATGTTATTGACAAACGCCGTGTGGGTAAATAGTCTACGAATCCTTGTCAGGGCACGCACGTCGCCGCACGAGGCTTCTCGCCGCAAGTAGCCGCCTTGTCCTCATCAGCACCGCAGACGGAGGAGAACGCCGGCACACATCTTCAACGAGCGTCGGCTCGGAAGAGCCTGAGCCGCACGCGCCGCACGAAACACGGAGGTGCTTCCATGCCACCGACTGATGTCGCGCAGACCACTGCCGCCGCTCTGTCGAACGCCGACTCGGACATAGAGAAGGTCTTGGAGTTGCTGAAAAACGAGTTGAAGCACGGCGAAGTATACAGCGAGGGTAAAGGGAAGGCGTTGAGGGACAAGGTCGAGCTGGAATTATACAAGGCGAAGGCCCGCGAGAAGGAGAAGGGTAAGACCAACACCGAGACGGCAATCGACCTGCTTAAGACCGAATACGCGCAGGCCGCCGAGCGTTACGAGAACATCTACAAGGCCATCTGGACAAACTTCTCCTACCTCTCCGTCATCGCCGGCGGCATCCTCACCTTCGGCAACAACGCCATCGGCGACACGTCTTTCACGGCCCTTCTGGCCTGCGTCCCGCTCCTCTTCTGGTACGCCGCCACCTTCGTCCCGCTGAACAGATACGGGAAGAACACCGAAGAACGGCTGGCGCACATCGAGAGCATCGCGAAGGAGAAGCATGGGGTATCACTCTCACACTTCTCCGGCTTCCACAAGCTTCGCAAGAGTTGGTTATACACTTTAACGCGGGTCAGGTTCGTCATGTGGTTTTTCATCTCCCTCTTATCGCTCGGCGCGGCGAGCCTGTTCTGGCAATCGTTTATGAATGACTCTCCCCGGCTCACGCCCCTCGACCTTAAAGACCCTGAAGGTTTCATTCAAAGACTGGAGGCACAGAAACCGCCCCCGCCGACGCCGACGCCGCTGCCGGGAGCATCAACGGCGGCGACGCCTGAACCAACTGACAAAGCCGCGCACTTCATTTACAGTCGTCTTTCCGAATCAACCAGAAAGATGGTCAATGAGTACGACCGCTCTGTGCCGCCGTCGAATCAATTCCTTCAGGGCTTGGTCATTGATATGAACCGCGTGATTGAGGACGAACTCCTGCACGACCAAGAGCCTTTCAAGAGCTTGGCGAACCGTGAAAATGATAGAATCCAGAGACCGCAGAAGACGCAGGAATGGGTTGAGGTAAACCGTAAACTCGTCGACCGGGCATTCGCCATGAACGTCAAGCCGTATGAGCCTGTGTCGAGCCTACGGCAGGCAGTGTCCGCCAGACCTCTCACTTACATCCCTTTTTTAGGGGTGTCGGTTTACCTAGCTGTTATCCTCCTCTGGGAATTCGTGGAGTTGATTAGAGACGTTTTTAGCCCGAAGAAAAAGGTCACGATACTGGCTCTGAAGAGTATTGAAGGGGCCGAGCCGTCGCTCGAACCCGTGACCTTAAAATGGCCGAAGGACAAGGAGAAGTTAGAGGGCATGCTGATATTCAAAATGCCCGAGGCCATGCCTGCGGAGTTGATGGATAAAAGCTCTACCCTGAAAATCATCACGCTCGAACAGAGGGGCGGGGATGTGCAGTACGTTCCGCGCACTTATGAAGATATCGAGAAGATGTTGACAGAGGCGGAGAAGAAGTAGCGCAACATGTCGAACGAATACCCTGCGGTCTCCACGCACCCGCGCGAGATAGAAGCGATGCTGGCGGTGCTGAGCAGCGTCATTGACGGGCGCGACGCCGCTTACCTGAGCGCCCCGATTACGTCGGGCAAGCGTCTCGCCGAGTGGAAGGGAAGCGCGGGCGGGTCGGCGTCGGAGGAGGAGTATCTGCGGGGCTTGAGCTGTCACGTCGTCGAGCCGAACCGCGCGCACGCGAGGGACATTGCCCGCCGTCTCCGGGGGACGCTCGAAGGGGCGCTCATCGACCCGACCGTCATGCCCGACATCGACGGCTGGGGGCAGAACGACTACCGGCATCTCTGGGCCGAAGTCATCGAGCGTTACGCGAGCCGCGTCGTCTGCATCGACGGATGGAACTTCAGCAACGGGTGCGCCTACGAGTTCCTCGTGGCGAAGCGGCGCGGCCTGCCGACGCTCGACGAGCGTCTCACGCCGATTACGGTCGAGAAGGGGGCGGCGCTCGTCGGTGAAGCCGTCGCCGCGTTCGGCCCGTGCGGCCTGCCGACGGACTTTCTGAATCGCGTCTACGAAGAGTTGAGCGCGCTCGCGGCGGAGGGGGGAGAGTATGTCCGAGGTGGATAAAGGGGCGGCCATGTCGGGCGACGACGCCACGCACGGTCTGCTCTACAAGGACGCGGTGCTGAATCATCTCGCCGAGTTGGCGAACGTCGCGCAGTTCGTCAGCTTCGGGCCTGACGAGCGGCAGCGTTTCGCGAGGGTTCACGGGCGCACGCCGAATCACTCGTTCGAGACGATGGGCGAGGCGGTCGAGGAGCTTTTAAAGGCCGCGCCCGACAACTCGGTCAACGTCCGCAGCTTCACCCCGGAGAATCCGAAGAGCCGCGAGTTCGTCTACGGCCTCAAGGCGGTGGACGACGTGCTCTCGAACGTGCGGCGTCTGGCCGGGCAGGGTCTCTACACCATCGTCAACGAGACGGTCGACGTTAACGACGGCGGGGTGTCGGGCGTCATCTTCGGCGGCGTTCTGGAATTCGCACCCGCCGACACGCCGAGGTGTGTGGAGAAGCCGGGCACGGCGTCGCTCCCTTACCAGATGGGCCTCCGTCTCTTTGAGACGGTTTACCACTTCAGCCCCCGACTCTCTTTCGACCGCGCGCAGCGCGTCGAGTTCAGCATCCACCCTTTGAAGCGCGGCTACCTCCACGACCACACCATCATCTGGGAACTCGAAGAGGTGGGCGACATCAAGCTCGAAGCGGAGATAGGCTGGCCGAATCGCTTCAGCCGCCACGTCGGCGATAAGGCTTACGGGCTACTCGTCGCCGACGCACTCGGGCTACCCGTCCCCGCGACGACGGTCATCCCGCGCGGCCTCGCGCCGTTCCGGTTCGGGCAGGCGACGGGCGGCGGCGAGTTCTGGATTAGGACGTGCCCGGTCGAACAGGTTCCGGGCTTCTTCACGACGAAGAGGGGCTGGCTCGACCCGTTCAAGCTTCTCTCGGACGAAGACCCCGAAGGCCGTGCAATCGCGTCGGTGCTTTCGCAGGAAGGGGTCGAGGCCGCTTACTCGGGCGCGCTCGTGGCAGACCACGACGGCGCGCTGACTATCGAGGGCGTGCGCGGCTTCGGCGATGAGTTCATGGTCGGCCGCGCCGAGAGAGAGTCGCTGCCTACGGAAGTCGAACGGGACGTGAGACGCCTCTACGAAGAGGCGTCGGCGCGCGTTGGGCCGGTGCGGATGGAGTGGGTGCACGACGGCGAGCGCGTCTGGGTCGTGCAACTTCACAGGGGGGCCACCGCCACTTCGGGAAGCGTCATCTTCCCCGGCGACGCGCAGAGCTTCCGACGCTTTAACGTCGCCGACGGCATCGACGGCCTCCGCAGTCTAATCGCCGAAGCATCGGACGCCGGAGAGGGCATCATCCTCGTCGGCAACGTGGGCGTCACGAGTCACTTCGGCGACCTCTTGAGAAGAGCAAAGATACCTTCACGCATCGAACGCATCGCGTCTTGAAGTGAGACTCATCGCGCCGCGCAAACCCGGCGGGCCGTGCTATAGTCCGCCATCGGCAGTTCACGCCTTCGCACCCTCGCGCTTTTCACATCCTCTCAGAGAACGAAACGCACTCGATTAAGGAGAGCAAAGACCCGTATGCAGAACTTCCCCAACTCGCAGACGCCCGAGGGCGCGACGCCGGCGGCCAAAAAGCCCGGACTCTCGAAGGGCTGTCTCATCGGCATCATCGCGGCCGTCGTCCTCGGCGGCATCGGCGTCCTCGTCATCCTCGCCGCCGTGGGCGGCCTCTACTACTTCAGAAGCGGCGAGACGCGCGTGACGAACTCGAACTCGACCGGCGGATACACGACCACCTCCTCGTCGTCGTCGTCTTCGTCCTCCTCCTCGTCGAGTAGCGTCGGCGCGGACGGCCCTTCGCCCACGTCGGCGCAGACGGCGGCCATCGCGGGCGGCCAGTCGGCCGCGTGGGAGCAGCAGGAGATTTCGTGGACGGTGCCGCAGCGTTGGACGAAGCAGGAGGCCGACAGCCGGACGTTTCACTGGCGCTCGCCCGGCTCTTGGGACGCGGCCTCGCTCATCGTCAGCGTCTCGCCGATGAACGCCGACTTCCCGACGGAGATAAGCCTCAAAGCCTTCTACGACGGCGCGGAGACGCGCAAACAGAACGGCGAGGTGGACGAGGTGCGCTGGCTCACTTTGGGCGGCGTGAAAGGTTTCATGTTCCGCGAGTCCGCGCCCGAGGACGACGACAGCCCGCAGCGCCTCCAGTGGATGGCCTACCGCAACTACAAAGGGCAGGTGCAACTCATCAACGTCATGCTCGCCGCGCGCGGCAAAGACTTCGCCCGCCACGAGGACGCGCTCTACGGCATCCTCTACACGACGAGCTTCACGCCTTGAAGAGATAGATTAAAGAGCCGACGAAGAGCGCGACCGCGAAGACGAAGGTGATGAGCGACGAGGCGAGCAGCTTGTTGCCCAAGAGGCCGCGCGGCTTCACGCGCATCTCGCCGCGTAGGACGTAGAAGCTGGCGGGCGCGAGGACGGCGGCCGTCACGATGAGCGCGAGCGCAAACTCGCGCGTCCCCACCACGAAAGGCATTAGCGGCAGAGGCGCGACGAGGATTGAGACCGTGTAGACGAGAACACGCTTCGCTCGACCCTTCATAGCCTTTCAGTTGGTGAATACCGGAGGAGGGACTTGAACCCACACGCCCTTGCGGGCAACGGATTTTGAGTCCGCCGCGTCTGCCATTCCGCCACTCCGGCCGAGGAGTCTGGAAATGATAGAGGCGGCGGCGCGGGCGCGTCAACCGTGGCGGGGGCGGGGGGCTGTGGAAAACTTCTTGTCGGCGGCGTGCCCGTGGGGGTAAGATGAGGTTGGCCTCAAGCGGTGCGGCGCTTGCTCTGAAGGGGGGCAAACCCGACCGGCTCTCCTCCTCACTTTCAGGCAGACATTCCCCCGGACGGAGACTGTCACCATGTCCAGCGAAGCGACTGGCGAGCGGGCGCGCGTGCTCATCGCCGACGACGAGCCGGAGATTAGAAACGTTCTGACCGACCTGCTCTGCGAGGCGCACGACTGCACGACGGTCGCCTCGGCCGAGGAGGCGCTCGCCCGGCTCGCGGCAGAGGAGTTCGACCTCGTCATCTCAGACATCATGATGGGCGGCATGAGCGGGCTGGAGATGGTCCCGCGCGCGCTCTCGGCCGCGCCCGACACGGTCGTCATCATGGCGAGCGGCGTGCAGACCATCGAGAGCGCCATCGAAGCCCTGAGGGTCGGCGCGTTCGATTACATCATGAAGCCGTTCGACCTCGACCACGTCGAGGCGGCCGTCCGCCGCGCGCTCGAACACCGGCGTTTGCGCGTCGAGAAGCGGCGCTACGAAAACTTCCTTGAAGAGATGGTCAAGCAGCGCACGGCCGAACTCGACCGCGCTCTCTACTCGCTCGAAGACGCCTACCGCACGACGCTCCGCGCCCTGACGGCCGCGCTCGAAGCGCGCGACCACGAGACGCACGGCCACTCGGAGCGCGTCGTCAGCTTCAGCCTCCGCCTCGGGCAAGAGCTCGAACTCGACGCCGAGGGGATGCGCTCGCTTGAGTTCGGGTCACTGCTTCACGACATCGGGAAGATCGGCGTGCCCGACGCGATTCTCAAAAAGCCCGCCGCGCTCTCGCAGGACGAGTGGGCGCGCATGCGCGAGCACCCGCGCCACGGTCAGAAGATTTTGCGCGGCATCGAATTCTTGGAAGGCGCGGCGCGCGTCGTCGCGCAGCACCACGAGCGCTGGGACGGGTCGGGCTACCCGAGGGGCCTGCGCGGCGAGGAGATAGATTTGAACGCGCGCATCTTCGCCGTCGCCGACGCCTTCGACGCCATGACGAGCGACCGGGTCTACAGACGCGGGCGGCCCTACGAGGAGGCCGCGCGCGAGCTTGAGCAGTTCGCCGGACGGCAGTTCGACCCGGCGGTGGTCGAGGCCTTCCGTCGTGTGCCGCGCGCCGACTGGGACGAGCTGCGCCGCCGCTCGCTCGAAGCGCGCCGCGAGTTGCAGTCCGCCGCGCTCCCGGCGGGCGCTTCGGCCTCGGGCGTCGCGGGGCAGCGTCAGTCGCAGCAGCCGCAGCGCAACGAGCCGGGCATCACCCTGCTCGTCCACTAAGACTTAAGACCTCGGCCGAGAAGCGGACGACAAACCAAGAGGCGGTCAGGGCAACTTCCAAAGTCCTGACCGCCTCTTCGCTTTTCCGCCTCGCGCCCCCTCAGCGCATGACGCCGACGACGTAGCCGCGCCGCGCGCGCAGAGAGAGGCCGACGCGGCGCGCGTGGACGCGCAGACGACGATACTCGGTCGCGGGACTCGTCGCGAGCGGGCGCTTCGGCCGGTAGGTGACGACGTACTGCGCGTAAATCTCGCGCGCCACCTCCGCACCCTTCGCGATCATCTCCTCGTCGGTCTGCGGCAGCAGCAGACTCCCGCCCGTCTCCTCCGTCAAAGCCTTCAGGCGTTCCTCGCCCTTCTTCATCGCGCGCTCGTAAGCGCGGTTCACTTTCTTGAGCGTCGGGTCGATGCGTATGCCTGAGTTGACGCGCGGCGCGGACGGGCCGCCGCGCGACATGCCAGGCGGGAGCGTCGGGTCGATGCCGACCACCGCGATGTCCTGCCGGCTCTGCGCCGAGCCCGGCGCTTCCTTCGGCCGCTCGCGCTCCTTCATTCTTTTCTTCGCGGCCGATGCGTAGCTGATGACGTGGA